>CAUQTR010000105.1:0-6419 GCA_963521045.1 uncultured Actinotalea sp. | reverse complement strand
TCGCCGTCCGGCGCGCGCTGTGGTGGCCCGACGAGGCGTGACCCGGGCCGGTCCCGCCCGGGGCGACGTCAGCCCAGCGCGCGCCGCGAGCTGATCACGCCGGTGTCGAAGCCGGCGAGGTGCAGGCCGCCGTGGAACCGGGCGTGCTCGATCTTCACGCAGCGGTCCATGACGACCTCGAGGCCCGCGGCCTCGCCGCGCCGGGCGACGTCCTCGTGCCACGAGCCGAGCTGGAGCCACAGCGTCCGGGCGCCCACGGCGAGCGTCTCGTCGAGCACGGTCGGCAGGTCGTCGTGCCGGCGGAAGACGTCGACGAGGTCGGGGACCACGGGCAGCGACGCGAGCGACGGGTAGACCGGCCGGCCGAGGATCTCGGACGCGCGCGGGTTGACGAAGTAGACGTCGTACGGCGACGAGGACAGCAGGTACGTGGCGACGAAGTAGCTCGCGCGGGAGGCGTTCGCCGAGGCACCCACGATCGCGATCGAGCGCGTCCGGCGCAGGATCGCGAGCCGCTCGGGGGCGCTCGGTCCCACCCAGGTGCGCTCGGGGTGCTCGGCCGCGACCGGGACCGCGCAGGCGTCGCCGGCCGGCACGGGTGCGACGACACTCATGCCAGGACCTCCGCGGTCTCGTCGTGCGCCGCCGGGACCGGCAGCGCGTCGGCCGGGCCCACCGCCGCGGTGAGCGCCTGGTCGAGGTCCCACAGGATGTCCTCGACGTCCTCGAGCCCGACGCTGATGCGGACGAGGTCCGCGGCGACGCCGGCCGCGGCGAGCTGCTCGGCCGAGAGCTGCTGGTGGGTCGTCGAGCCCGGGTGGATGACCAGCGTGCGCGAGTCCCCGATGTGCGCGAGGGGGCTGGCGAGCTGGCGCGCCTCGAGGAACCGGCGGCCGGCGTCGCGCCCCGGCACGTCGGGCGTGCCCCGCAGCCCGAACGCGAAGACCGCGCCCGGGCCCGCGGGCAGGTAGTGCGCAGCGCGCTCGTGGTGCGGGTGGCTGGGCAGGCCGGCCCAGTTGACGTACCCGACCCGCGGGTCCGCCTCGAGCCACTGCGCGACGGCCCGCGCGTTGGCCAGGTGCGCGTCGAGCCGCTGGGGCAGGGTCTCGACGCCCTGGAGCAGGTTGAACGCGGCCTGGGGCGACAGTGCCGGGCCGATGTCCCGCAGCTGCTCGGAGCGCAGCTTGGTGAGGAACCCGTACTCGCCGAAGTTCTCCCACCACGAGACGCCGCCGTAGGAGGGTACGGGCTCGGTCATCTGCGGGAACCTCCCGTTGCCCCAGTCGAACCGGCCGCTCTCGACGACGACGCCGCCGAGCGTGGTGCCGTGCCCGCCGAGGAACTTGGTCACGGAGTGGATGACGATGTCCGCGCCGTGCTCGATCGGCCGGCACAGGTACGGGGTCGCGAGCGTCGCGTCGATGACGAGCGGCACGCCTGCGGCGTGGGCGACCTCGGCGAGGCCCGCGATGTCGGTGACCTCGCCCGACGGGTTCGCGACGACCTCGGCGTACACGACCTTGGTCTCGGGCCGGATCGCCGCGGCGTAGTCCGCGGGGTCGGTGCCCGGGACGAACGTCGTCTGCACGCCGAAGCGGCGCAGCGTGACGTCGAGCTGGGTCACGGTGCCGCCGTAGAGCGAGGCCGCCGCGACGACGTGGTCGCCGGAGCCGACGAGCGCGGCGAAGGTGATGAACTCGGCCGACATGCCCGACGCCGTGGCGACGGCGCCGATGCCGCCCTCGAGCGAGGCGATGCGCTCCTCGAGCGCGGCGACCGTGGGGTTCCCGATGCGCGAGTAGATGTTGCCGTACTTCTGCAGCGCGAAGAGGTTCGCGGCATCGGCGGTGTCACGGAAGACGAAGCTCGTCGTCTGGTAGATCGGGACCGCACGGGCGCCGGTCGTCGCGTCGGGGACGCCGCCGGCGTGCAGGGCCCGCGTGCGGAACCCCCAGCGGCGGTCGCCGGTGCCCTGCGGCGCGGCCTGCGGGCTGTCGGTGACGTCATCGGTCACTGCACGGTCTCCTTCTGGTGGGTCCGGCGTGCGGCGAGCACGGCCTCGATCCGGCTGAGCGCCCCTGCGTCCTGCAACGACGTGACGTCACCGAGGCTTCCCCCGTCGACGAGGTCCGCGAGCAGCCGCCGCATGATCTTGCCCGACCGGGTCTTGGGCAGGTCCGGTACGACGACGACGTCGCGCGGCTTGGCGATGGGCCCGATCTCCCGCGCCACGTGCGCGCGCAGGGTCTCGGTGAGCTCGGTCGCGTGCGTGACCCAGGCGGCGGCGTCGTCGGGCGCGGCCGTCGACCGGGCCGGGATGACGAACGCGGCGATCGCCTGACCCGTCGTGGGGTCCGCGACGCCGGTGACGCCGGCCTCGCCCACCAGGGGGTGCGAGACGAGCGCGGACTCGACCTCGATGGTCGACAGGCGGTGGCCCGAGACGTTGATGACGTCGTCGACCCGCCCGAGGAGCCAGATGTCTCCGTCCTCGTCGTAGCGCGCGCCGTCCCCGGCGAAGAAGTAGCCCTGGGCGGCGTACCGGGACCAGTAGGCGTCGCGGTAGCGCTCTGGATCGCCCCACACCGTGCGGGCCATCCCCGGCCAGGTGCGGTCGAGCACGAGGTAGCCGCCCGCGCCGTACGGCACCCGGGCGCCGTGCTCGTCGACGACCTGGACGCTGATCCCGGGCAGCGCGCGGGTGGCCGACCCGGGCTTGAGCGTCGTCACACCCGGCAGCGGGGCGATCATCGTCGCGCCGGTCTCCGACTGCCACCACGTGTCGACGATCGGTGCGCGGCCCTTGCCGACCTGCTCGTGGAACCACACCCACGCCTCGGGGTTGATGGACTCGCCCACGGTGCCCAGCAGGCGCAGGCTCGACAGGTCGTGCTCGTCGGGCAGGCCGTCGGGGAACCACGTCATGAACGTCCTGATGAGCGTGGGCGCCGTGTAGTACGTCGTCACGCCGTAGCGCTCGATGATCTCCCAGTGGCGGCCGGGGTGCGGCGTGCTGGGCGTCCCCTCGTAGATGACCTGCGTGACGCCGTTCGAGAGCGGGCCGTAGATCTCGTAGGTGTGGGCCGTGACCCACGCGAGGTCGGCGGTGCACCAGTGCACGTCGTCGTCGCGGGCGTCGAAGATCGCCCAGTGCGTCCACGACGCCTGCGTGAGGTAGCCGCCCGAGGTGTGCACGAGGCCCTTGGGCTTGCCCGTCGTGCCCGAGGTGTAGATGACGAACAGCGGGGTCTCGGCGTCGAACGCCTCCGGCTCGTGCACGTCGGGGGCCGTGTCGACGACGTCGTGCCACCACACGTCGCGGCCCTCGGTCCACGGGACGTCGGGGGTCTGCTCGCCGGTGCGCCGCACCACGAGGACGTGCTCGACGTGGTCGAGCCCGGCCACGGCGGCGTCGGCGGTGGCCTTGGTCGGGACGGCGACGCCGCGCCGGAACTGACCGTCCGAGGTGACCACGAGCGTGGCGCCCGTGTCCTGGACGCGGAAGCGGACCGCCTCGGCGGAGAAGCCGCCGAAGACGAGCGAGTGGATCGCGCCGATCCGCGCGATCGCGAGCGTGATGACGACGGTCTCGACCAGGACGGGCAGGTAGACGACCACCCGGTCGCCCTTGCCGACGCCGAGCGCCGTGAGCGCGTGGGCGGCGCGCGAGACCTCCCGCTGGAGCTCGGCGTACGTGACGGTGCGGCGGTCGCCGGGCTCGCCCTCGAAGTGGAGCGCGACCTTGTCGCCGCGACCCGCGGCGACGTGCCGGTCCACGCAGTTCACCGCGACGTTGAGGCGGCCGCCGGCGAACCACGTCGCCTCGGGGACGGTGAGCTCGTCCGGGTCGTCCTCGCGGGGGACCGCGGGGGACCACGTGTGGGCGGTGTGCCAGGGCTCGGCCCACTCGAGCCGCTCGGCGGCGCGCTCCCAGAACGCGACGTGGTCGGCGTCGGCCTCCGCGTGCAGGCGCGCCGCCTCGGCCGGTCCGACGTTGGCCGTCGCGGCGAGGTGCGCGGGGGCCGGGAAGGTCCGGCGCTCGGTGAGCAGGTTGCTGATCGCCGGCCCGGACGTCGGGTCCGGTGCGGGTGCACGTCCGGCGGGCGGCGCGAGCGGGGGTGCGGGGGTGCTCACCATCGGCGCAGCAGCCTCCTCTCGGCGACGCCGATGAGGGCGTCGGTCAGCTTGCCCAGCACCGCGAGGGTGACGAGCGACAGCAGGATGCGGTCGACCCGGCCGTTGTTGGCCGAGTCCGTGAGCAGGAAGCCGAGGCCCATCGACGAGGCGATGAGCTCGGCGGCGACGAGGAACAGCCAGGCCTGCGCGAGCGCCAGCCGGAGGCCGGAGACCACCGACGGCGTCGCCGCGGGCAGCTGCACCCGCAGCAGGAGCGCCGTGCCGCGCAGGCCGTAGGCCCGGCCGGCCTCGACGAGCTGCGGGTCGACGTGCCGCAGGGCCGAGGCGACGGTGGTGTACACGGGGAAGAACGCGCCGATGGCGACGAGGAGCACCTTGGAGTCCTCGTTGATCCCGATCCACAGGACGAGCAGCGGCACCCAGCCGAGCGAGGGCACGGCGCGGACGCCCCCGATGGTGCCGGCGAGGAGCGAGTCGGCCAGCCGGGAGAGCCCCACGAGCGCGCCGACGGCCAGCCCGGCCAGGGAGCCGAGGGCGAAGCCGATGAGGACGCGCTGCACCGAGATCTGGATGTGGGTGAAGAAGGTCGGTCCGTTCTCCCACGTCGCGAGCTCGATCCCGGCCGCGACCACGGAGCCGGGCGACGGCAGCTCGTAGGGCGCGAACACCCCGGTCACCTCGGTCGTGACGTGCCAGGCCACGAGGAGCAGGACGGGCACGACCAGCGGCAGCAGCGCCCGCGCCGGTCCGCGGCCGCGGCGGCCGGCGCGTGAGCGCTCGACCGCCACGGTGCCGTGGTCGGTGATGTGGACGTCGTCTCGCGTCTGCGCGGCGGACGGCTCGTCCGCGCGCGTGTCGAACGGGTCGAGCGCGCGCAGCGGCCTGCCGTCCGGGCCGACCACGGGGCCGGTACCGGTGCTCCCGAGAATGCTCATGGCTGCTCCTTCGAGCGGGGCGAGGGCTGCGTGCGCGCGGTCACTCGGTGATGGTCGACGGGTCCGCCGCCTCGGCGAACTGCGGGTCGAACAGCTCGTCGAGGGCCGTGTCGATCTGGCCCTGGTTCGGCACGTCGCCGGACTCGACGAAGATCGGCCCCACGACCTCGAGCACCTCGCGCTGCGCGTCGCCGGGCACCACGTCGAGGTCGATGACCGTGCGCTCGAGGATGACCTTCTCCGCGATGCCGAGGTCGATCGCGGAGACCTCGGACAGGATCCGCGCGGTCTCCTCCGGGTTCTCGATCGCCCACTCGCGCGCCTTCTCGTAGGCGTCGAGCACGACCTGCGCCAGGTCGGGGTTGCTCTCGATGAACTCCTCGGTCGCGTTGAGGAAGCCGTAGGTGTTGAAGTCGATGTTGCGGTAGATGAGGGTCGACCCGGCCGTGGCCTCGCTCGCGGCCATCAGCGGGTCCAGACCGGACCACGCGTCCACGGCGCCGGACTCGAGCGCCGCCTTGCCGTCCGCGTGCTGGAGGTTCTGCACCTCGACGTCGCCGAGCGCGACGCCGTGCTCCTCGAGCGACTGCAGCAGGAAGAAGTAGGGGTCCGTGCCCTTCGTCGCGGCGACCGAGCGCCCGGCGAGCTGCTCGACCGACGTGATGTCCGAGCCGGCCGGCACGACGATGGCGGCCCACTCGGGCTGGGTGTAGATGCCGATCGTCCGGATCGGCGAGCCGTTCGCCTTGGCCAGCAGGGCAGCGGACCCGGCCGTCGAGCCGACGTCGACCGCCCCCGCCCGGAGCGCCTCGTTGGCCTTGTTGGAACCGGCGGACTGCACCCAGTTCACGGTGACGTCGTCCCCGAGCGTGGCCTCGAGCCAGCCCTGGTCCTTGATGATGAGGCTGAGCGGGTTGTAGGTGGCGAAGTCGACGTTGAGCACGTCGTCGCTCCAGCCCTCCGGTGCGTCCTCGCCGCCCGCGGTCGCCGCCGGCTCGGGCGCCTCCTCGATCGTCGCGGAGCCCTCGCCGGCCGCGCAGCCGCCGAGCATCAGGGCGGCGGCGAGGGACGCGGTGACGGACAGGGCGGTACGGATCCTCATGGGTTCTCCTGGGCGAGCGGGCGGCGGGGTGCCGGCCGGGGGGGTGGGGCGGGGTCAGGTGGGGCTGGGTCAGGTGGGGCAGGGCGGCAGGTCAGATCTGGTGGTGCTGGTCCGGGTCGTGCACCTGGTGGTGGCTCCGCACCCCCAGACCCCCCAACAGCACGCCCCCCAACAGGCCCACGCCGTCGGACGCCAGGTCGCCGGGGGGGCCCCCCCGCCCGGGCACCACCCTGAAGTAAAAACAA
>CAUQTR010000104.1:0-6445 GCA_963521045.1 uncultured Actinotalea sp. | reverse complement strand
AGCAGACGGCGGTCGCGGTGACCGACACCACCTTCCGCGACGCGCACCAGTCGCTGCTGGCCACGCGCGTGCGGACCTACGACCTCGTCACGGCCGCGCCCTACGTCGCGCGCGCGACCCCGGGCCTGCTCAGCGTCGAGGCCTGGGGCGGCGCCACCTACGACGTCGCCCTGCGCTTCCTGGGTGAGGACCCGTGGGACCGGCTCGCCGCGCTGCGCGAGACGATGCCCAACGTCGCGCTGCAGATGCTCCTGCGCGGCCGCAACACGGTCGGCTACACGCCGTACCCCACCGAGGTCACCCAGGCCTTCGTGCGCGAGGCCACCGCGACCGGCATCGACATCTTCCGCATCTTCGACGCCCTCAACGACGTCGAGCAGATGCGTCCGGCGATCGAGGCGGTGCGCGAGGTCGGCACGCCGGTGGCCGAGGTCGCTCTCTGCTACACGGGGAACCTGCTGGACCCGCGCGAGGACCTCTACACGCTGGACTACTACCTGCGCCTCGCCGAGCGCATCGTCGAGGCCGGCGCGCACGTGCTCGCGATCAAGGACATGGCGGGCCTGCTGCGCCCCGCCGCGGCGCACCGGCTCGTCACCGCGCTGCGCGACCGCTTCGACCTGCCGGTGCACCTGCACACCCACGACACGGCGGGTGGTCAGCTCGCGACCCTGCTCGCGGCCGTCGACGCGGGCGTCGACGCAGTGGACGCGGCCAGCGCGGCGATGGCCGGCACGACGAGCCAGCCCTCGCTGTCCGCCCTGGTGGCCGCCCTCGAGCACACCGAACGCGACACGGGCCTCAGCCTGCGAGCCGTGTGCGACCTCGAGCCCTACTGGGAGGCCGTGCGCAAGATCTACGCACCCTTCGAGTCCGGCCTGCCGGGCCCGACCGGCCGGGTGTACGACCACGAGATCCCGGGCGGGCAGCTGTCGAACCTGCGCCAGCAGGCGATCGCCCTCGGCCTCGGGGACCGCTTCGAGCAGATCGAGGCGATGTACGCCGCGGCCGACCGTCTGCTCGGGCGCCTCGTCAAGGTGACCCCGTCGAGCAAGGTCGTCGGTGACCTCGCCCTGCACCTGGTCGCGCGCGGCGCCGACCCCGCGCACTTCGCCGAGTCGCCGCACGAGTTCGACATCCCCGAGTCGGTCATCGGCTTCCTGGGCGGCGAGCTGGGTGACCCGCCGGGCGGGTGGCCCGAGCCGTTCCGCACGAAGGCCCTCCAGGGCCGCACCCCCCGCCGGGGCGTCACGCCGCTGACCGACGAGGACCGGCGCGACCTGGCGGCGGACTCGGCGACCCGGCGCAACCGGCTCAACCACCTGCTGTTCCCCGGGCCGACCAAGGAGCTCGAGCAGTTCCGTACAGCGTACGGAGACGTCAGCGTGCTCGACACGTCGCGCTACCTCTACGGCATGCGCCCGGCCACCGAGGTCGAGGTCCAGCTCGGCCGGGGCGTGCGCCTGCTGCTCGGCATGGAGGCCGTGGGGGAGCCCGACGAGCGCGGGATGCGGACGGTGATGTTCACGCTGAACGGCCAGCTGCGCCCGCTGCAGGTGCGCGACCGGAGCGTGGAGGTGGACCAGGCCGTCGTGGAGAAGGCCGACCCCGGCACGCCCGGCCAGATCGCCGCGCCGTTCGCCGGAGCCGTGACGCCGCTCGTGCACGAGGGGCAGGCCGTCGAGGCCGGGCAGTCGGTCGCCACCATCGAGGCGATGAAGATGGAGGCGGCGATCACGACCCCGGTCGCCGGCACCGTCCAGCGCGTCGCCATCGGTGGCGTGCAGCAGCTCGAGGGTGGCGACCTCGTGCTGGTCGTCAGCTGAGCTCAGCAGCTGGAACTCACCAGGGCAGACCGGAGGAGACGCGATGACGCAGACGACCGCACCGGACCCGCACGGCCACCAGGGCTCGGACGTCGAGGTCCCGCACCTCGAGGTCGACGAGACGGTGCCGCCGCGCCCCGAGGAGGAGATCGCCGACGTCGCACGGCAGGAGCCGCGGCGCAGCGGCGCGCCGACGGGGCCCGAGCTCTAGGAACCGGACCGACGCCGATCGCGGTCCTCAGACCGGCGGCGGCGCGGCGTCGTCGGGCGCGTCGGTACGCGGCGTCTGCGACGCGGCCTGCGCGTGCTCGGCCCGGTAGGCGTGGACCAGCGAGACCAGGCCCCACACGGCGACCGCGCCACCGATGAGGATCATCGCCGCGTTGAGCCACGTCCCGCCGCCCTCGCCGCGGTAGGCCGCGACCTGGTAGCCGATCACGGCGCCACCGACGACGACCATGAGGGCGGGCGACCACCACCAGCGGGTGTCCAGGGGCCGGTTGCCGGCCCAGGTGCGCTCGGGCTGCTCCGACCTCTCGTCCTGCTCGGGGCGCTCGTCGGCGGGCTCGGGCGTCGTCATGACCCCAGGGTCCCATGCCCGAGGCCCACGACGGCGCCGCCGTCCGGCGTGGTGCGGTGCGGCGGGCACCGACGGGGGAGCGCGCCCGGCATCATGGCCGGGTGATCGTCGAGACCCTGAACGAGGACCAGTGGGAGCGGCTCGCCGCGATCCGCCTCGAGGCGTTGCGCACCGACCCGGACGCCTTCGGCTCCAGCCTCGCCCGTGAGGAGGGCTTCAAGGAGAGCCACTGGCGCATGCGCCTGCGCGCGAGCCCGTGGTTCGTCGCCGTCGACGCAGACGACGACGTCGGCCTCGCATGCGTCATCCAGGAGCCGGGCGCGGACGAGCGCGACCGCCACCTCGTCTCGTTCTGGGTGCGCCCGGGGTCCCGGCGCCGCGGGGCCGGACGCGCGCTCCTCGACGCGGCCGCACGGTGGGCGGCGTCCGACGGCGCGACGCGGCTGACGCTCTGGCTCGTCCAGGGCACGACGGCGGCGGCCGCGGTCTACCGGGCCGCAGGGTTCGCGCCGACGGGGGAGAGCATGCCGCTGCCGCGCGACCCCTCCCGGACGGAGGAGCAGTGGGCCCGCGACCTGGAGCCGCCGGAATGATCCGGACGGCCGGGTTCGACGTGGCGGTCGAGGATCCCCGCGCGAGATACCGACCGAGCCCGAGCAGCACGTTCATGACACGCACGCTCTGAGGCGCACCCGTCAGCCCACGTCGTCGGCCAGCCGGAAGGCGAGCTCCGTGGTCCAGCGGTTCATGTCGGGCTCGACGCGCGGGTCGGTCGGGTAGAGCTCGAGGCGGCAGCCCCACCGCTCCCCGGCGGGGGAGTCCTCGACGTCCCAGCGCAGGCCGCGCTCGGCGGCCCAGGCGAGCAGCGCGCCCGTGACGCCCATGAGCTCGTCGGGGTGACCGACGTGCGACGTCGTCACGTAGCGGCCCGCCGGGAGCACGCCCGCGTGCACCGCGCCGTCGCCCTCGGCCGGCCTCGTGATGGGGACACCGGCCTCGATCTCGAGCTCGCGCTCCATGTCGATCGTCAGGTAGCGCAGGAACGCCGGTCCCGCCTCCTGCAGGCCGCGGTCGGCGGCGAAGGTCAGGACGTCGGGGATCCGGTCGGCGATCGCGTCGATCGTCGCCATCGTCACCTGGGCCCGGACGGCGACGTACGGCTGCGCCGGGCGCTCCACGACCTGCGGCTCCGACTGGAGGCGGACGGAGACGGGCTCCGGGGAGGGGTCCGGCGCGAAGGGGTGGGACGAGGAGGGCTGGGTCATGAGGGTGCAGACCCCGACGGCGCACCCTTCTCATCGGGGGCGTCCGCGAGGACCGGCTCGGGCGCGTCCTCCGCGTCCCGGTCGGCGCTCGGTGGGTCGACGTCGACGCCGTCATCCAGCACCGCGGTCTCCCGGCCGGGGGAGAGCACCGTGGTCTCCGGCTCGGGGTGCCGACGGCGTCGGACCACCACGATCGCCACACCCGCCGCCATCGCGACCAGTGCGCCCCAGACGTTCGCCGGCAGACCCAGGGGAGTGACGCTGGTCGGGTCGATGCGGAGCAGCTCGAGCCACACGCGCGCCGAGCCGTACCAGATGAGGTACACGCCGAACGCGCTGCCCCAGCGCAGGGCCACCCGCCGCTCCAGGAGCAGGATGACGGCGACGCCGAGGAGGTTCCACAGCATCTCGTAGAGGAAGAGCGGGTGGAACAGCGTGCCGTCGGGCAGGCCGGCGGGGTAGGCGGGGTTCGTCGAGGGGATCGCGAGCCCCCACGGCAGCGTGGTCGGGCTGCCGAACAGCTCGTGGTTGAACCAGTTGCCGAGGCGACCGATCGCCTGCGCGAGGAGCATCGCCGGGGCGAGGGCGTCGGCGAACGACCAGAAGCGGATGCCGGCCCGGCGGCAGCCGATGTACGCGCCGACGGCGCCTCCGATCAGCGAGCCGAGGATCGCGATGCCGCCCTCCCACACGTAGAGCGCGCGCATCGGGTCCTGACCGGCGCCGAAGTAGTCACCCCAGTGCGTCAGCACGTGGTAGAGCCGGGCGCCGATCACACCGAAGGGCACAGCCCACATGACGACGTCGAGCACGACGCCCTCGGGGCCACCGCGCGCGTCCAGGCGCCGTGACGTCAGCCAGATCGCGGCGGCGATGCCCGCGAGCAGGCACAGCGCGTACGTCCGCACGGTCAGCGGGCCGACGCCGAACGCCGACCACGCGAGATCGGGGCTCGGTATGCCCAGGTGCACGGCTGGTTCCTCCTGCTCGACCGACGTCGCACTGTAACCCCAGCACAAGCAGCCGGAGTGGCCCGGGAGGGCGGCGGTTCGACCGGACTGACATAATGTCCCTTATCGGCGTCGCACCGAATGGCGCTCCCGACGGCCACTATCGTCGCTGACGTGGGTGAGCCGAGCGCTGCGAGCTGGTGGGACGCCGCGATCCGGCACGTGATCGATGACCCGGACGGCTCCTCGGTGCGCAGGTCGCAGGCGTTGTGGGCGCGCGCGGTTCACGCGGAGCTCGACGGTGCGCCCGACGTCACTGTCGCGGGTGACGTGTTCGGGCCGGCGCTGACGCCCGGCGGCCGGGTCCTGATGCGACCTGTCGTCGGGGTGCGCAGCGCCGATCCGGCCCGGACGCGGGACGCGTGCGACGTGGCCTGGCGCCGGTTCACGCTGGTCGATCATGACGGTGTCGAGGTGGACGCGGAGTGGTCGTTGGGGGTTCCGGACCCGGTGGCGTACCCGCACGTGATGGACGGGGTGGTCGTCCTCGGCTTCGACGCGGGTGAGGACGAGGAGCCGTACCCGCACCGGGCGCGCACGTGTCTGCGGATCCTGGTCGAGGAGCTGCGGCGCCACGGCTGCGTGCCGGCGCAGCTCGTCAACGTCGCGGGGGTGCCGGACGACGACGGGGTCGACGTCGAGGCGCTCGCCGACCAGCTGCCCGACCTCGCGGCCGTGGCGCCCTCGGCGTCTTCGGGCTCGGGCGATGACCGGCCGGGGTGGTTGCCGGCCTTCCACCGGATCGACAGGACGACCGTCGGCAGTCCCAGCGGGCCGGTGCCCTTCCTCCTGCGTGCCGCGGGGTGGGCGTTCGCCTGGGATACCGAGGCCGGCCTGCTCAAGCTGCCCGACCGTGTGCGCGAGGACCACCGGCGCGTGATCTTCCCGATGCATCCGCTGACCCCGGACGGCACCAGGATGTGGTACTGGCGCTACTACCTGGCGCAGGACGTATCCGGCCTGCCGTCGGGCCGTGTCGCCTACCACCTCGCGTCCGGAGAGGCCGAGGTCATGCCGGTGGCTGCTGGTGAGGTGTACGAGGCCGGTCCTCACGGCCCGTATCTCTACCGGATCCCGTTCAGCTCGTCGGACTGGCGTACGCGCTACGAGGTCGTGACCTCCCCCGATGCCTCACCGCTGGTCTTCGACACCGAAGATCCGCTGGTGTCCAACCACGACGGCGCTGCGGCACAGTTCTCGCCGGACGGTCGGCAGCTCCTCACGTCACACCAGCGCGTGCGCAGTCAGGTGGGCCAGGCCACCACCTACCTCCTGCGCACCGATCTGCGCACCGGTCGGCAGCGCACGTACGAGGACGTCCGTCTCGCCGGGTCCGCCTCCTGGGACCCCACCGGGACCCGCTGCCTGGTCGGTCACGGCTCGGCGCGCTGGGTGCTCGACCTGGACAGCGAGGAGACGACACCGGTGCCGGCGTGGCACCTCGGTCCCGGACCGCTCGAACGCCGCTCCGACGCGGAGGCGATCGCCTGGCTCGGCGCCGACGGCTTCTTGACCACTCAGCGCTACGGCAGACGGATCGAGCTCGCCTACCAACCCCTCGACGGCAGTGCCCGCTACCCCGTGCTCGACCTGCCGATCCCCGGCGGGGCCAGGAACTTCATGGGTGTCATTGCGGCCGCCGACGTCGTCCACCGCACCCCATGGCTCGTCGGCCGACGGCAGACCACGCCCTAGGGCAGCCGCGACGCCCGCCGGACGGCGGCCTCGCCGGCGCGCGCCGGGTCGAGCTCGACGGGGCTGACG
>CAUQTR010000103.1:0-6465 GCA_963521045.1 uncultured Actinotalea sp. | reverse complement strand
ACCCGGCCCCGGACGCGCGGACGGCGGGTGCCCCCCGAAGGGGACACCCGCCGTCCGTGAGTGCGGGCCGCGCGGGCCCGGACCTCAGAGCCTCGGGCTCAGAAGTCCATGCCGCCCATGCCGCCGTCGCCGCCACCCGACTGCTGGGGGTGACGCTCGGGCTTCTCGGCGACGAGCGCCTCGGTGGTGAGGAAGAGCGCGGCGATGGACGCCGCGTTCTGCAGCGCCGAGCGCGTGACCTTGACCGGGTCGTTGACGCCCGCGGCCAGCAGGTCCTCGTACACACCGGTCGCGGCGTTGAGGCCCTGACCGGCGGGGAGGTTGCGGACCTTCTCCGCCACGACGCCGCCCTCGAGGCCGGCGTTGATGGCGATCTGCTTCAGCGGGGCGTCGACCGCGAGCTGCACGATGCGCGCACCCGTGGCCTCGTCACCGCTGAGCGAGGTGATGTCGTCCTGCTCGAACGCGAGCTTGCCCGCCTGGATGAGGGCCACGCCGCCACCGGCGACGATGCCCTCCTCGACGGCCGCCTTCGCGTTGCGCACGGCGTCCTCGATGCGGTGCTTGCGCTCCTTGAGCTCGACCTCGGTCGCCGCGCCGGCCTTGATGACGGCGACGCCGCCGGCCAGCTTCGCGAGGCGCTCCTGGAGCTTCTCGCGGTCGTAGTCCGAGTCCGAGTTCTCGATCTCGGCGCGGATCTGCGCGACGCGACCGGCGATCTGGTCGGCGTCGCCGAGGCCCTCGACGATCGTGGTCTCGTCCTTGGTGACGACGACCTTGCGCGCCTGGCCGAGGAGCTCCAGGCCCGCGTTCTCGAGCTTGAGGCCGACCGTCTCGGAGATGACCTGGCCGCCCGTGAGGATGGCCATGTCCTGCAGCATCGCCTTGCGGCGGTCGCCGAAGCCCGGGGCCTTGACGGCGACCGAGCGGAACGTGCCGCGGATCTTGTTGACGACGAGCGTGGCCAGGGCCTCGCCCTCGATGTCCTCGGCGACGATGAACAGCGGCTTGCCGGCCTGGATGACCTTCTCCAGCAGCGGCAGCAGGTCCTTGACGTTCGAGATCTTCGACTCGACGAGCAGCACGTAGGCGTCCTCGAGGACGGCCTCCTGGCGCTCGGCGTCGGTGACGAAGTACGCCGACAGGTAGCCCTTGTCGAAGCGCATGCCCTCGGTCAGCTCGAGCTCCAGGCCGAGGGCGCTGGACTCCTCGACCGTGATGACGCCCTCCTTGCCGACCTTGTCCATCGCCTCGGCGATGAGCTCGCCGATGGCCGGGTCCCCGGCGGAGATGCCCGCGGTCGCGGCGATCTCCTCCTTGGTCTCGACCTCCTTGGCGGCCTTGAGCAGCTGCGCCGTGACGGCCTCGACGGCCTTCTCGATGCCGCGCTTGAGCGCGATCGGGTTGGCGCCGGCGGCGACGTTGCGCAGGCCCTCGCGGACCAGCGCCTGCGCGAGCACGGTGGCGGTGGTGGTGCCGTCGCCAGCGACGTCGTCCGTCTTCTTGGCGACCTCCTTGACGAGCTCGGCGCCGATCTTCTCGAGGGGCTCCTCGAGCTCGATCTCCTTGGCGATGGAGACGCCGTCGTTGGTGATCGTGGGGGCGCCCCACTTCTTCTCGAGCACGACGTTGCGGCCCTTCGGGCCGAGCGTGACCTTGACGGCGTCGGCCAGGGCGTTCATGCCCCGCTCCATGCCGCGGCGGGCCTCCTCGTCGAAGGCAATGATCTTGGCCATACGGATGGTCCTCCGGTTGTGGCGTGGTCCTGGACGTGGCGCCCGCGACGGACGGCCGTTCCCCTGCGCGGTCACGTCCCGCACGAGGGTCCCGGCCTCACCTGGCCCAGGGTCTTCTGTCACTCTCAGGTCGAGAGTGCTAACTCATTATTGGCACTCGGCACCGGAGAGTGCAAGCGCCGCACGGCACCGAGGCGGCACCCTCGGGCCGCACGACCGCGCGCCGTCGTCAGGCGTCAGGGCGCGAGGTCGGGCGGCCGCCGGATCCCGAGCTGCGCCAGCACCCGCCGGGCCGCGTTCCAGCCGCCCATGCCGTGCACGCCCGGGCCGGGTGGCACCGAGGCCGAGCAGAGGTAGACGCCGTCGCCGGCGACGTACGGATCCCACGCGGGCACGGGTCCGGCGAACATGCGGGGCAGCGTGATCTCGCCCGCCGCGATGTCGCCGCCGACGTAGTTGGCGTTGTGCAGCTCGAGGCGGGCGGCAGGCACACCGCGCGCGGTGACGACGACGTCGCGGAAGCCCGGTGCGTACCGCTCGATCTGCGCCGTCACGACCTCGGTCGCGTCCAGCCGAGAGCCCGCGGGCACGTGCGCGTAGGTCCACAGCGGCCGCAGACCGTCCGGACCGACGCGCCCGGGGTCGGTGACAGCCGGGTCGCTGACGAGCACCATCGGACGCTCCGCGTGCCGGCCCTGGGTCAGCGCATGCTCCGCGGCGACCATCTCGGCACGCGACCCGCCCACGTGCACCGTGCCGGCCTGCCGGACCCGCTCGTCGGCCCACGGCACGGGGCCCGAGAGGACGAAGTCCACCTTCGACGCCGCGTTGCCGTGCCGGTAGGACTGGTAGCCGCGCGCCGTCCGGCGGTCGAGCCGCGAGCCCATCACCTCGGCGACGGTGGACGGCACGGTGTCGAAGACGACCGCGCGCGCGGGCGGGAGGTCCGCCGAGGTCCACACCGGGCGATCCGTGCTCACCTGTCCGCCGTGCGCCAGCAGGTCGACGACGAGGGCGTCGGTGATCGCCTGCGTGCCGCCGAGCGGCACGGTCCAGCCCACGGCGTGGGCGAGCGTGCCGAGCAGGAGCGCCGTGCCTGCGCCGGCGATCGACGGCAACGGCGTGATCGAGTGCGCCGCGACCCCGGTGAGCAGCGCGGGCGCGGCCTCGCCCCGGAACCTGCGGTCCCACAGCACCCCGGTGCCCTGCTCGAGCGTGCGCAGGCCGAACCGGACCGCGGCGACGAGGTCCCGCGGCAGCCGCCGGTGGTCGCTGAGCACGAGGTCGACGACGCCGCTCGCACGCTCGACGAGCGGGGCGAAGATCTCGAGCCACGCGTCGCCGTCGGGCCCGAGCTCCGCCGCGGTCCGGGCCAGGTCGCGGTACGCGACGCCGGCCCCGTCGGCGAGCGGCTGGGCGTAGGAGACGTCGGGCGCGACCAGCCGCACGCCGCGCGAGCGCAGGTCGAAGCGCCGGAAGAACGGTGAGGCGATCGCCATCGGGTGCACCGCGCTGCACGTGTCGTGCACCACGCCCGGCGCGAGCCCGAGATCCGCCGTGCGCGCGCCACCGCCGAGGTGCGGCTGCGCCTCGAGCACCTGGACGGACAGGCCGGCCCGCGCGAGCGTCACCGCGGCCGCGAGGCCGTTGGGCCCGGAGCCCACGACGACGACGTCGAGCAGTCGCGTCATGCCGTCCTCCCTCGCTCGCCCGTCACCCATCCTCCGGGCTGGGCGCCGGTGCGGCGACCCGGCAGCGTCCCCGGGTCAGGGCTCGTAGTCGTCCGCGAGCACCACGACGACACCCTCGGGCGCCTGCGCCGCCGACTCCTGGACGCTGGCGATGCCCAGGGTGGTGGCGACGAGCTGGGCCGTGGCGACGTCCGCCGCGGTCGCGTAGTAGACGACCGAGGCGGACGGGTCCTGGCCGTCCCAGTCGTCGGCGGTGACCGTCGTGAAGCCGGCCTCCTCGACCCGGTCGGCCGCGCCGCCCGCGAGCCCCGAGGTCGCGGTGGAGTTGTACACGACGACCGGCGCGGCGAGATCCGCCACGGGCGGCGGCGGGGGCGGGGGCACCTCCTCCTCGACCACCTCCGTCGGGGTGTCGGTGGGGGTCTCGGGCTCGCCGCCGTCGGCCGGCTCGTCGCCCGCGTCGGCCGGCCCCTCGCCGCCGGTCGCGGGCAGCTCGTTCGAGCCGCGGCCCTGCCAGTCGGAGTACCAGGTCACGACGCCGAAGGCGAGCAGCGGGAACACGACGAGAACCACGAGGAAGGGGATGAGGCGGCTGAGGCGCGATCGGGGGGCGCGGTGCACACCCCGCGGGCCACCCCGGGCGTCCGCAGCGTCGAACTCGTCCGCGGGGTAGGGGTAGTCGCCGGCCTTCACGGCGGACAGGCTAGCGGCGGCGGACGGCGTCAGGCGTCGATTCCCAGCCGACGCGCGGTGCGCGCCCGCTGACGAGACGAGCGCATGCGCCGCAGGCGCTTGATGAGCATGGGGTCGTGGGCGAGCGCCGCGGGCGAGTCGATGAGCGCGTTGAGCACCTGGTAGTAGCGCGTCGCGGACATGTCGAACAGCTCCTTGACGGCCTGCTCCTTGGCGCCCGCGTACTTCCACCACTGACGCTCGAAGGCGAGGACCTGCTGGTCCCGCTCGGAGAGCTGACCGGCGCCGACGGGGGCGGTGGCCCGGTCGGCGGTGGCGGTGGCGCCCGTCGCGTCCATGCGTCCTCCGGTGCTGGTCGTCGTGCTGATCGCGTGCTGCTGCGTGCGTCCCCCATCGTAGACGCCGAATGACACGCATGTCATTCGGCGTCGGCGCGTCGCCCCGGCCGACCCCGGCGTGTCGTGGTACGCCGCCCGCGGCTAGGGTCGCCGGGTGCCCCAGCCCCTCGACGCCCTCATGGCGCCCGACTGGGCCCGGGCGCTCTCCCCCGTCGAGCCACGGCTGCGCGCGATCGGCGACGCTCTCCGCGCGGAGTCCGCCGCGGGGCACG
This sequence comes from uncultured Actinotalea sp., assembly GCA_963521045.1. Taxonomy (GTDB): domain Bacteria; phylum Actinomycetota; class Actinomycetes; order Actinomycetales; family Cellulomonadaceae; genus Actinotalea. Next base: position 1,735 of record CAUQTR010000103.1, on the reverse strand, counting down.
CGTGGCTCCCGGCGGCCGACGCCGTCCTGCGCGCGTTCGCGCGTCCCATGGCCGAGGTCCGCGTGCTCGTGATCGGCCAGGACCCGTACCCCACGCCCGGGCACGCCGTCGGGCTCTCGTTCTCCGTCGCGCCCGGCGTGCGTCCGCTCCCCCGCTCGCTGCAGAACATCCACCGCGAGCTCGCGGACGACGTGGGCGCGGTGCGCGGCCCGGACGGGGACCTGGGGGACTGGGCGGAGCAGGGCGTCCTGCTGCTCAACCGGGTGCTCACGGTGCGTGCGGGCACGCCCGGCTCGCACCGGCACCTGGGCTGGCAGGAGGTCACCGACCGTGCGGTCGCGGCGCTCGTGGAGCGCGGCGGGCCGCTCGTCGCCGTGCTGTGGGGGCGGGACGCCCAGGAGGTCCGGCCGCTGCTCGGCCGCGTGCCCGTGGTCGCCAGCGCGCACCCGAGCCCGCTGTCCGCGTCCCGTGGGTTCTTCGGCTCGCGCCCGTTCTCCCGCGTCGACGCCCTGCTGGCGCAGCAGGGCGCCCCGCCCGTGCGCTGGTCTGTCGACCAGCGGCCGAGCGGGGCTCCGGACGCACCCTGAGGCCCGTCCCACCTGCTGACCGACGGTGCCGTCCCTCCCCAGGTCCGGCGCCTCGTCAGCCTGCCGGGGCCGTCAGGCCTCGACCTCGCTGAGCACGATGCTCACCCCCGTGAGCTGCTCAGCCGCCACCGGCGTCTGTGCCGGCACTGCGACGGTCATCTCCGACGCACCGACCACAGCGGACAGCTCGGCCAGCGGGACCCCCCCGGGTCCGCTGAGGGTCACGACGAGGTCCTGACCCTGGCAAGCCGCGTCCAGCCCCGACAGCCGGGCCGCGCTCACCCCGTATCCCTGCAGTGCGGCGTCGTAGGCGACGTCGTAGTCGATCTCGACGGAGGAGGAGCTGCACCCCTGCAGCGCTCCCTCGCCGATGAGAATCTGGTTCCCACCCAGGTCCACCCCGGCCGCGGCCGCGGTGCGCACTCCCACGAGCGCCATCGCCACGAGTGCGATGGATGCCGCTTTCCGAGACCTGCTGTTCATGTCCACCCTCCTGGTGGTCCCACTCACCGGGTCCGTCCGGTGATCCCTTGCCGGCGTCCTGCCGGCGATGCATCCGGTCCCGACGAGTCGGGGGATGCTCAGAAGCGCCCTGAGACAGGCTCAGGACGCTGGTGGGCCGGAGAGCCCGAGGGATGCGCGCTCGGCGCAGTGGGAGGGGAGGGTGGAGCCGAACCGCCGAAGAAGCGTGCTGCTCATGTGACACCTCACGTTCGGTAGCCCGGCTGACCTCGAGGGTCCCGTGGCTTTGCGTCCCCACCTCGCAGTGGGTTTGCCCTTGTCGCTGACCTGTTCAGGATGACCCAGGCCGCCCGGCACGTCCAGCACCGTCACCCTCCTGCCGTGCCCGGATTGGGCGACGGTGAGGCTTCGGCGCACACTTGCACCGTGGATTTCACCCGTTCGCCGCAGGACTTCGGGGCCGCGGAGCCCTCACACACGACGACGTCGGCGGCACTGCCGCCCGGACCGGCCGCACCGCCGGTGCCGTGGCGGCGCTACGTGGCGCTCGGGGACTCGTTCACCGAGGGGCTGTGGGACGTGCCAGGCGGGCAGCCGCCCGCATCGAGCGCGATCGTGGACCCGGCTCTCGAGTGCCGCGGCTGGGCCGACCTCCTCGCCGCGCACCTGGCAGAGCGGGCCGGCGC
>CAUQTR010000102.1:0-6488 GCA_963521045.1 uncultured Actinotalea sp. | reverse complement strand
GCGCCACCCGACGCGTCGCCGTCGTCGCCCGCCCAGGTCCCGGGGACGACCGAGCCCCTGGTGACGACCGAGCTCTAGGTGGCGCCCGGCACGACGATCGCGAGGTCGGCCACCGTCGCCCGCGACCCCTTGACACCCCCCTCGCACGGGATCCACAGTGGCCTCACGTGACCGCCATGCGGACGAGTGTCCGACACGCGGCGGTCCTCCGGCTCTTCCCGACCTGCGACGACGGAGGTTCGAATGGCTACGGCGACCGAGAACGGTGGGCCCCAGGGCGTCGAGGCGGGCCGACCCGTCGTCTTCCGGGGCGGGACCGTCCTGACCATGGACGACGCACGGACCGTCCTCGCGGACGGTGACGTCCTGGTGGTGGGGGAGCGCATCGCTGCGGTCGGACCCCGGCTGGGGGTCCCGGAGGGGACCCAGGAGATCGACGCCTCGGGCGGCATCGTCATGCCCGGGATGATCGACACCCACCGCCACATGTGGCAGACGGCCATGCGGGGCTACGGCGCGGACTGGACGCTCACGCAGTACTTCGTCTGGTACTACCTCGAGCACGGCCGCTCCTTCCGGCCCGAGGACGTCTACGCGGGCAACCTGCTCTCGGCCGTGGAGTCCCTCGACGGCGGGGTCACCACGACCGTCGACTGGTCGCACGGCCTGCAGACCGTCGAGCACGCGGATGCCGCCGTCGACGCGCTGGAGGCCGTCCACGGCCGGTTCGTCCTCGCGTACGGCAACATCCAGGCCGGACCGTGGGAGTGGTCGGCCGACCCAGGGTTCCGGGACTTCGTCGAGCGCCGTATGCACCGCAGCGACATGCTCGGTCTCCAGATGGCGTTCGACGTCACGGGTGACCCGGCGTTCCCCGAGAAGAGGGCCTTCGAGGTGGCGCGCGAGCTCGGCGTGGGCGTGACCACGCACGCCGGCGTGTGGGGGGCCACGAACGACGACGGCATCCGGCTCATGCACGACCACGGGTTCATGACGCCCCAGACCGTCTACGTCCACGCCGCCACGCTCGGCGCCGACTCCTACCACCGGATCGCCGCCACGGGCGGGTCGGTCTCCGTCTCCACCGAGAGCGAGTCGAGCTGCGGCCAGGGCTACCCGCCCACCTGGCTGCTGCGCGCGCACGGCATCCCGGTGTCGCTGTCGATGGACACGAGCGTGTGGTGGAGCGCGGACCTGTTCTCGGCGATGCGCGCCACGCTCTCGGCCGACCGGGCGCGCGAGCACTTCGAGGCCCACGCGCTCGGCGAGACCGTCACGCACTGCCACCTGCGCGCCGACCAGGTGGTCGAGTGGGCGACGCGCGGCGGGGCGAAGGCCCTGGGCATGGACCACCTGGTCGGCAGCCTGGAGGTCGGCAAGAAGGCCGACGTCGTGCTCGTGAAGAACGACGCGTCACCGGTGATGTTCCCGATGCTCAACCCCTACGGGCACGTCGTCTTCCAGGCGCAGCGCGGGGACGTGCACACCGTCATGGTCGACGGTCGCGTCGTCAAGCACGCGCACCGGCTCGTCGACGTCGACCTGCCCGCCGTCCGGCGCACGGTCGAGGCGACGGTCGACCACCTGCGCGGCGCGCTGGGCGAGGAGGCGTGGGCGGCGGGCATGAACCCCGAGATCCCGCAGACCAAGATCCTCGACAACCCGTACACGTACACCGAGTTCCGCACCGCGGCCACGCACACGGCCGACGACGCCGGCCTGGCGACCCCCACCAGCTGAGGCAACCCCCTGTCCAGATGCTCGCATGCGAGCGTCTGGACAGGGGGCCACGGAAGGTGCGCCGCCGGCTGCACGGATGCTCGCGGCGGCGCGCCGTCCTCGGTCGTCGGTGCCGGGCAGTCAGGCGGGGCGGTCGGTGCGGCGCAGGAGCAGCGCGAACGGGACGACCGCGAGCGCGGCGACGAGCACGACGACTGCGCCGGTCAGCGGGCCGTGCGCCAGCAGTCCGGAGACGGCCGGCACCGCGTCCGTGAGCCACGCGTCGACCGCGTACCCGCCGGGACCGGTGACGGCCAGCACGACGGCGACAGCGGCGAGGACGTACGGGTACTCGCCGCCTCCCGCCGCGTTCCAGAACGTCCGGGCGGAGTGCTGCATCGTCATCCCGGCCACCGCCATCGTGCCCGCGGCCGCGAGACAGCCCAACGGGGTGAGCAGGCCGAGCAGCACCGACACGGCGGCCAGCAGCTCGCTCGCGCTCGCCAGCAGCACCATGGGCCGGCCGGGCCGCAGGCCGAGGCCCTCGAACACCCCCGCCATGGCCGCCAGGCCCCGGCCCTGGAACAAGCCGACGGACTTCTGCAGCGCGTGGGCGACGAGGATCGCCGCCAGGAGCAGCCGGAGCAGCAGCAGGCCCTCGTCCATCACGTCCTCCTCGTCGTCCCCTCCGTCGCGGCTCAGAGCGCGACGGTCGGGTACTCCTTGCCGATCCAGTGCTGCAGCCGGGCTGCCATCTCCCGCTGGAAGGACAGCGGGCCCTGCTCGCGGGTCCACCTCTCGTCGAAGAGGGCGATGAAGAGCGTGAGGTTGAGGAAGAAGTGCGCGCCGTGCTCGAACAGCCAGACGTAGTCGTGGTCCACGAGCGCCTGGCGCTCCTCCGGGGTGAAGGAGAGCCACGTCGTCTGCTCGACGTCGTCGAGCCAGGGCCCGACCTCCTTCTCCCACTGCTCGACGGCCCCCTCGGGATCGTCGCGGTAGCGCTCGACCCAGCGGGGGTCGCGGTCGACGGTCCAGAGAAACTTGTTCACGTAGTACTTGCTCATCGCGGGTCTCCGTCCGGGTACCACGTCATGTACATCTCGCGCGTGTGGAACAGGTCGAGCTCGTCGACGTAGTCGGCCGTGCCGCCGTTCGCGATGCCCATCATGAGGATGAGGTCCATGAACCCGTGGGTGGCGTTCCCGGAGCCGCTCATCGACTCGTGCGTCACGGTCTCGAGGATCGCGTCGATGTTGCCGGTCGAGAGCCACTCGATGGCGTTCCGGTCGAACTCCGGGTCGGGACCGTGCTCGCCGAACTGGCGCGGCCCCCCGAGCTCGAGGGAGAGGTGGCCCGTGCCGATCGCGGCGATCCGGGCGTCGGAGGGGTACTCGTCGATGATCTGGCGGATCGCGAGGCCCAGCTCCCAGAAGCGGCGGGGCGACGGCAGGGGCGGCGCGAAGATGTTCGTGTAGATCGGCACGACCGGCAGGTCGGCCTCCGGCCGCACCGTGATGATCGGGCAGATGATCGAGTGGTCGAGCTTGAGCTCGTGGCTGAACGAGAAGTCGAAGCTCCGGTCGAGCAGACCCTGGTGCATGTAGCCGGAGAGCGCGACGTCGCCGTCCAGCACGTACTTCGGGATCCCGAACTCGCGCTCCTCGTTGTAGAACGTCGCGTCGTACCGCTCCTGCTTGCCGATGAGGAACGTCGGGTAGTTGTCGAGGAAGAACTGGTGGAAGTGGTCGGAGCCGACCATGACGAGCAGGTCCGGCTTCGCGGCCGTCAGCGTCTCCCGGTACGCCTCGACCTTGCGCTGCCACTCCGCCGCGAACGGCGGCCGCTCGTCGGGTGGGCTCGTCGTCGCCTTGTAGTAGAACGGGTGGTGCGTGCTGGCGAGCACCGCGGTGAGCGTGGCCATCGGTTCTCCTTCGGACGGACGGCGGCGAAGCGGGGTCAGGGACGCGGGGCGGCTGGGGGGGCGGGTGGCTCCACCTCGACGGCGTGGTGCTCGACCGAGAGGTAGATGTCGCTCGCCACGGGAGACCGGCGCTCCTCGGCGAGCTGGCCGAGCAGGCCCGCCGTCCGCGCCAGGAGGGCGAAGCCCCGGAGCAGCTCGACGGGCAGGCCGAGGTCGGCCAGCGCCGCGCCGCACACGCCCGCGCCGTTGAGCGGCAGGCGCCGGCCGACGGCCTGCTCGCTGACGCGACCGACCGCCTCGAACAGGCGCAGGTGGGGTCCGCGCAGTCCTTCCTCGTCCGCGATGGCGACGAGCCGCGGGGTGCGTGGGTCGAGCTCCTTGTGCACCGGGTGGCCGAGCCCCGGCACCTTGAGACCGCGCTCGCGCTGCCGGGCGACGGCCGTGAGGGCCACCGCGTCCCAGCCGGCGTCGGTCACGGGGAGCGGTCCCTCGTGCGCGGCGAGCGCGTCGGCGAGGAAGCGCCCCGAGTCCTCGGTCACCCCGAGGAAGCGGGAGCCGCCGCCCAGCAGGCCGGCCGCGAGGGCGCCCTGCAGGGACTCGGGAGCGCTGAGGTAGGTGAGCCGGGCGGCGATGGCGGTGGGGGTGAAGCCGTGATCGGCCAGCGCGACGAGCACCGCTTCGAACACGCGGACCTCGCCCGGGCTCGGGCGCCGGGTCGTGACCAGCCACAGCGCGAGCTCGCCGAACCCGACGGATCCCATGAGGTCGCCGGCGAGGTCCTGCCCGAGCAGGCGGATCTCGCTCGTCGTCGACGTCCCCAGCGAGGTCGGGTAGCGCGGCTCCTGGCTCACGGCGCGTTCCCTCCCGCGGCGGGCTCGGTGCGGCCGGTGCCCCCGGCGGCGGCCAGCCACGCGCGCACCTCGGCGGTGTGCTCGCCGAGCGCCGGCGGCGGGCGGTCGTAGCGGGGACGGGTCACCGAGAAGTCGAGCGGGTGCCGGACGCCGGGGACGGCGTCGGCGCCGTGACCGACCGTGACGACCGGCTCGAGCCCGAGCTCCTCGGCCAGCTCGACGCCCTGCTTGATCGTGTGGATCGGGCCGCACGGGACACCGGCGTCCGTCAGCCGCGTGAACCACGTCTGCGCCGACTCCGTGCGCAGCCGCTCCTCGAGGAGCGGTCGCAGCTCGTCCCGGTGGACGGTCCGGTCGCCGCTCTCGGCGAACCGCGCGTCCTCGGCGAGCTCGGGGACTCCCAGGACCTCGCAGAGCCGGCGGAACTGTGGGGTGTTCCCCGCCGTGACGATGAGGTCGTCGTCGGCGGTGGGCAGGGACTCGTACGGGAAGAGGCTCGGGTGCGCGTTGCCCATGCGCATCGGCGTGACGCCGCCGCCGACGTAGGCGTGGGTCTGGTTGACCAGGCCGCTCATGGCCGAGGACATGAGGTTCGCCTCGATGAGCTGACCCTCGCCGGTGCGGTCGCGGTGGCGCAGTGCCGCGAGGATGCCGATGGTGGCGTGCAGCCCGGTCATGACGTCGAAGACGCTGATCCCCGCCCGGTAGGGGCCGCCGTCGGCTGGTCCGGTGAGGCTCATCAGCCCCGACATCGCCTGCACGATGAGGTCGTACCCCGGCAGGTCGGCACCCTTGCCCGTGCCGAACCCGCTGATGGAGCAGTAGACGACCTCGGGGTTCTGCGCCCGGACCGCGGCGTGGTCGAGGCCGAACTTCCGGAGCCCGCCGGGGCGGAAGTTCTCGATCACCACGTCCGCGCGCGCCGCGAGCCGGCGAGCGGCGTCCAGGTCGTCGGGGTCGCGCAGGTCGAGCACCACGGACCGCTTGTTGCGGTTGATCGAGGCGTAGTAGGTGGACACGCCGTCCGGTCGGGTGGGGGGCACCCAGGCGCGCGTGTCGTCCCCCGCGGGGCTCTCGACCTTGATCACGTCGGCGCCGAGGTCGGCCAGCAGCATGGTGGCGTACGGGCCGGCGAGGATGCGGGAGAAGTCCGCGACGACCACCCCGGCGAGGGGCAGCGTGGCCACGTCGGCACCGGCGGGGTCGCTCATCCTCATCCTTCCGACTGCGTCGTCGGTGCTGCGGTCCGGCCGGCGAAGTGTCCGCCCAACGGACACCTGTCCGCCTGGCGATTGGCCCTAGAGTGCCGCCGGGGGCTCATGCCTGTCAAGGACGACGTCGTGGACGCGGCGGGGCGCGACCTGCGCCACGAGCAGACGACGAGCAGACGACGAGCAGACGACGACGAGCGCCGACGACGAGCACCCAGCACGAGCACGCGGACGAGGAGCGGCATGGACACCGACGCCCGGGGTAAGGACTTCATCGAGGCCCTGTCGCGAGGGCTGGACGTGCTGCGCGCCTTCTCCGCCGAGCGGCCCGAGATGAACCTCAGCAGCATCGCCCAGGTCACCGGCCTCGCGCGGCCGACCGCGCGCCGGATCCTGCTGACGCTCGCCGAGCTGGGCTACGTCCGGTCCAGTCAGGGCACCTTCACCCTGACCCCCCGCGTCCTCGAGCTCGGCATGGCGTACGTGGGCGCGCTCGGGCTGTGGCAGGTGGCGCGCCCCCACCTCGAGGACCTCGTGCAGCAGACGGGCGAGTCGTCGTCCATGGCGCAGCTCGACGGCCCGGACATCGTCTACGTCGCCCGGGTGGCGGTGCCCAAGCTCATCGCCCTGCGGGTCGAGATCGGCACCCGGTTCCCCGCCGCCCGCACGTCCCAGGGCAAGGTGCTGCTGGCCGCGCTGCCGGACGACGAGGTCGACGCCCTGCTCGCCGAGCCGTCGCGCTCCGGGCTGCCGGCGGCCGGCGTGCCGGCGGGGTTCCCGCAGACC
>CAUQTR010000101.1:0-6535 GCA_963521045.1 uncultured Actinotalea sp. | reverse complement strand
GGTACGCCGCGGCGCCCGCCGCCTGCACCCCGATCACCCGGATGTCGGGCCGGTCCGCGAGCGCGGCCACGATCCCCGCCGCCAGCCCGCCGCCACCCACCGGCACGACGACGGTCCGCACGTCCGGGACCTGTTCGAGGATCTCGAGCCCGACGGTCCCCTGACCGGCGACGACGTCGGCGTGGTCGAACGGGTGGATGAGCACCGCCCCGGTCCGGTCGGCGTGGGCGCGGGCGGCGTCGAGCGCCTCGTCGACGCTCGATCCGGCGAGCTCCACCGCGGCGCCGTACTCGCGCGTCGCCGCCACCTTGGGCAGTGCCGCACCGACGGGCATGTACACGGTCGCCCGCACACCGAGGAGGCGCGCGGCGAGCGCGACGCCCTGGGCGTGGTTGCCCGCGCTCGCTGCGACGACGCCCCGCGCCTTCTCCTCGTCCGTGAGCCGCGACATCCGCAGGTAGGCACCCCGGATCTTGAACGAGCCCGCGCGCTGGAGGTTCTCGCACTTGAGCAGGACCGGCCCGCCGGCGAGCGCGCTCAGCGCACGGCTGGACTCGACCGGGGTGCGCAGGACGACGCCCGCGAGCGTGGCGTCGGCCGCACGCACGTCGGCCGGGGCCACGGGGTCGAGCGGCGGTACCGCAGGCGCGGCCGGGGTGCTCATGGGCCTCAGTCCCCCACGCCCGGGTCCCCGACCGGCCCGTCGAGCTGCCGCAGGCGGTCCGTGAACCCGCGGGTGTCGCGGCCCAGCTGCGGGAACTTGTCGTGCCCGTGCAGGTACAGCACCACCGTGTTGAGCGTCGCGATGAGCGGCACCGCGAACAGCGCCCCGACGATGCCCCCGGCGAGCGATCCGGCCGCGACCCCGAGCAGCACCGCGACGGGGTGCAGCGAGACGGCGTGGCCGAGCAGGAGGGGCTGGAGCACGTGGCTCTCGAGCTGCTGCACGCCGAGCACGATCGCCAGCATGATCAGCGCGGTGCCGACGCCCTGGTCGACGAGCGCGACGAGCACGGCGATCGCGCCGGTCGCGATCGCACCGACGAACGGGATGAAGCTCGCGAGGAACACGAGGACGGCCAAGGGCAGCGCGAGCGGGATGCCGAGGATCGCCGCGCCGATCCCGATGCCGATCGCGTCGATCCCGGCGACGAGGATCTGCGTCCGGGTGAACGCTGCCAGCGTCACGACCCCGCGGCGCGACGCCTCGTACGCGGGCACGCGGGCGCGCTCGGGCATGAGCCGCAGGACCCAGGCCCAGATCAGCGCGCCGTCCTTGAGGAAGAACAGGAGGCAGAAGAGCGTGACGACCGCGCCCGCGAGCACGTGGCCGACCGTCGTCGTGACCGACACGGCACCCGAGATGAGGGTCCCGCTGTTGGCGCTGAGCTGCTCCCGCGCCTGGTCGAGGTACGCGTCGATCTGGCCCTGGTCGAGGCCGAGCGGGCTCGCGGCGAGCTGCCCGAGGAGCTCCTCGAAGCCGGCCTCCGCCTGGGCCCAGAGCTCGCCGAAGCCCTGGGCGATCTCGCGCCCGGCGAGCGTCACGAGGCCCGCGACGAGTGCGAGGAGGGCCACGACGGTGAGCCCCGCCGCGGCGCCGCGGGGCAGCCGCACGCGCCGCACGAGCACGTCGACCACGGGCGAGAGCAGCACCGTGAGCAGGAGCGCCAGGACCACCGGCACCCAGAGCACCTTGGTGTAGGCCATGACCAGGCCGAGCACGGCGATCGTCACGAGCACGAGCAGCGTGCGCCACGCGAACGCGGCGGCGACGCGGACCGAGCGCGGCACCGACTCGGCCGCCGGCCGGTGGTCGACCGGTCCGACCGGGGGCTCGGGTGCCGTCGCCGGGACGGTCGACGTCACGGCCGCGGCCTCGGGACGACGTCCGGCGGCGCTCACGCGAGGGCCTGACCGAGGTCGGCCACGAGGTCGGCGACGTCCTCGATGCCGACCGAGAGCCGCACGAGGTCGTCGGGGACCTCGAGCGCCGAGCCCGCGACCGACGCGTGCGTCATCTGGCCCGGGTGCTCGACGAGCGACTCGATCCCGCCGAGGGACTCGGCGAGCGTGAAGACCTTCGTCCGCGCGCACACCTCGAGCGCCTTCTCGCGGCTGCCGACGCGGAACGAGACCATGCCGCCGAACCCGCTCATCTGGGACGCGGCCAGCGCGTGGCCGGGGTGGTCCTCGAGCCCGGGGTAGATCACCTCGGTCACCGCCGAGTGCTCGCGCAGGAAGCGCGCCACGGTCATCGCGTTCGCGCAGTGCCGGTCCATCCGCACCGCGAGGGTCTTGAGCCCGCGCAACGTGAGCCAGGCGTCGAACGGCCCGGCGACCGCGCCGGACGCGTTCTGGTGGAACCCGACGGCGTCGGCGAGCGACGTCGTGCCCGTGGGTCCTTCGAGGTCGACCGGCAGCTGCGCGCCGTCGGCCACCACGAGGGCACCGCCGACGACGTCGCTGTGGCCACCGATGTACTTGGTCGTCGAGTGCACGACGACGTCCGCGCCGAGCGCGAGCGGCCGCTGCAGGTAGGGCGTCGCGAACGTGTTGTCGACGACGAGCACCGCCCCGGCCGCGCGCGCCAGCGCGGCGAGCGCGGCGATGTCGCTGACACCCAGCAGGGGGTTGGTCGGCGTCTCGACCCACACCACCTTGGTGCGACCCGGCTCGATCGCGGCGGCCACCGCGTCGACGTCGGCCAGGTCGACCGGCGTGTGGTCGATCCCCCACGGCCCGAACACCCGGGCGACGAGGCGGTAGGTGCCGCCGTAGGCGTCGTCGGGCACGACCACGTGGTCGCCGGGGCGCAGCACGGCGCGCAGCAGCGTGTCCTCGGCCGCGAGCCCGGAGGCGAAGGCGAACGCCCGTTCGCCGCCCTCGACGGCGGCGAGCGCCTCCTCGAGCGCGGTGCGCGTCGGGTTGCCCGAGCGCGAGTACTCGTAGCCGCCCCGCAGGCCGCCGACCCCGTCCTGCTTGTAGGTCGAGACCTGGTAGATCGGCGGGACGACGGCGCCCGTCGTCGGGTCCGGGTCGGAGCCGGCGTGGATCGCCCGGGTCGAGAAGCCGGCGGAGGTCCAGTCGTGGGGTGCGTCGCTCACAGGCACAGGCTAGAGGGCGGGGGAACACGGGCGCTCCCGGCCGACGTTGACCGGACGTCACCCCCCACCACCAGGAGGACACCGTGTTCGGATCGCGCCTGCGCACCACGATGGTCACGCCCGAGCGGGCGCTGCGCGGACGGGACGCCTACCCCTACGTCGTGCCCGGGCGCCACGCCGTCCTCGGCACGCCGCTCGAGGGTCCGTGGCCCGAGGGCACCGAGGTCATCTACCTCGCGCTCGGCTGCTTCTGGGGCGCCGAGAAGGAGATGTGGCAGCTGCCCGGCGTCGTGACGACCGCAGCGGGCTACCAGGGCGGGCACACCCCGTTCCCGACCTACGAGGAGGTGTGCACCGGGATGACGGGGCACACCGAGGCGGTGCTCGTCGCCTACGACCCCACGGTCCTGAGCACGACGGAGCTCCTGCGCACGTTCTGGACGCTGCACGACCCGACCCAGGGCTTCCGTCAGGGCAACGACGTCGGCACGCAGTACCGCTCGGCGATCTACCCGACGACGCCCGAGCAGGCGGCTGCCGCCGAGGCGACCCGCGCGGCCTACGAGCCGGAGCTGCGGCGCAACGGGTACGGCGCGATCACGACGGAGATCCGGCCGGCCGCCGACGCCGGGACGTTCTACTACGCGGAGGACTACCACCAGCAGTACCTCAGCGCCGGCAAGAACCCGAACGGCTACTGCCCGGTCCACTCCACCGGCGTCGCCTGCCCGGTCCCGACCGCCTGAGGGCCGCCCGGCCCGCGCTCGTCGACGACCTCGACGGCGAGCGTGGGCCACCGCGTCAGCAGGTCGGCGAACCCGTCGACGTCGGGTAGCGGCGGCACCAGGGCCGGGTCCGGCCAGAAGGTCACCGTGGTGCCCGTCGTGCCGTCCGGCGCGACGGGCACCAGGTCGCCGATCGGCACGCCGTGCTCGTAGAGCTGGGTCCAGGCGCCCTCCCGGCGCCGGTTGAGGTGCACGAGCCGGACGCTCAGGGCGCTCACCACCGACATGCCGCAGCGCGGGTGCCCGTCGGGCAGCACCGGGGCGGCGGGGCCGTCCTGCCCGACGGGGTCGTGCGGCCCGCGGAGGCGGATGTCGCGCGTCCCCATGACCGGCTTGCGGACGGCCTGCCCGTCGGCGTCGACCCGGGTCTGGGTGCCGCGCCCGTCGTCGGCGACGGTGACGGAACCGTCCTGATGCAGCGAGACTCCGCACCGGCCGACCCGGCCCGACTCCGCCGCCTCCTCGGCCGCGTAGGCGAGCACCTCCAGGACGAGGTGCAGGACGCCGCCCGGAGCCCAGGCCCCTGGCTCACCCCGGACCTCGGCGAGGTGCACGGGGTCCATCGAGCTGGACCAGTCGTGCGTCGGGCTGCTCACCCGGCCATCCTCCCGCGCCCCACGCCCCTCTCGCGGGGGACCTCGTCATCCTCGCGGCGTAGGCGTCGTCGAGGCCGATGTGGTCCTCACGGGCGTCCCGCCGGCCCACGGCGTCGACCTACGTTCGAGTCGTCCCACCGACGAGGAGGAACCATGATCGAGGCCACGGGTCTCACGAAGAGGTACGGGGAGAAGACGGCCGTCGACGGCATCTCCTTCACCGTCCGGCCGGGCCTGGTCACCGGCTTCCTCGGCCCCAACGGGGCCGGCAAGTCCACCACGATGCGCATGATCGCCGGGCTCGACCGGCCCACCGCAGGTCGCGTGACGGTCAACGGCAAGGCCTACGCGGACCACCGCGCCCCGCTGGGCGAGGTCGGCACGCTGCTCGAGGCGCGGGCCGTCCACACCGGCCGGTCCGCCTACAACCACCTGCTCGCGCTGGCCTCGACGCACGGGATGAGCCGGTCGCGCGTCGACGAGGTCATCGAGATGACCGGACTGCAGGGGGTGGCCCGCAAGCGCGTCGGTGGGTTCTCGCTCGGCATGGGCCAGCGGCTCGGGATCGCCGCGGCGATGCTGGGCGACCCGCGCACGCTGATCCTCGACGAGCCCGTCAACGGTCTCGACCCCGAGGGTGTGCTGTGGGTCCGCACGCTGCTGCGCCACCTGGCGTCCGAGGGCCGCACCGTCTTCCTCTCCTCGCACCTCATGAGCGAGATGGCGCTGACGGCGGACCACATCATCGTCATCGGCCGCGGCCGGATCATCGCCGACGCGCCTGTCGCCACCATCCTGGCCGGCTCCGCGACGACGACGGTCCGGGTGCGCACGCCGCACGCCGAGGCACTCCAGCACGCGCTGACCCAGGCGGGCACGACCGGCACGTCGGTCACGTCCGTCGAGCACGACCTGCTCGAGGTCCACGGCTCGACCGCACCGGCCATCGGCGAGGCTGCGGCCGCCGCCGGGGTCGTGCTGCACGAGCTCACCCCGCTGCAGGGGTCCCTCGAGGACGCCTACATGCAGCTCACCGCCGCCGAGGTCGAGTACCACTCGGCACCTGTGCCGACCGAGGTGCCGGCCTCCACCGAAGGAGCCCTGCGATGACCACGCTCGCCACCGGGGACCGCACCGCCGCCCCCTCAGCCCGACCCCGCGTGACCGTGCGGCCCGTGACCTTCGGCCGCCTCGTCGCCTCCGAGTGGGTCAAGTTCCGCTCGCTCCGCTCCACGTGGTGGACCCTCGGCGTCGGCGTGCTGTTCATGGTCGCCCTCGCGGTCCTGCAGACGTGGGGCACCTCGACGATGGGCGGCGACGCCGACTTCGGCCCGATGGCCGGCGCCGAGTTCGTCACCGGCGGTTGGATCCTCGCCCAGCTCGCCTTCTGCGTCCTCGGGGTCCTCGCGATCACCGGGGAGTACAGCACCGGGATGGTCCGCGCCACGTTCGCCGCGGCACCGAAGCGGCTGCCGGTGCTCTGGGCGAAGCTCGTCGTGGTCTTCCTCGCCGTCTTCGTCGTCTCCCTCGTGGGGATCGCCCTCTCCTGGGCGGGCAGCCTGCCGTGGTTCGGCGAGCTCGGCCTGTCGATCGACGTGACCGACCCCGAGGACCTGCGCCGACTCGTCGGCACGGCCCTCTACCTGGCGACCGCCACGGCGCTCGCGTACGCGATCGGTGCTCTCGTCCGGCACACGGCCGCGGGCCTGTCGATCATCTTCGGCCTGCTGCTCGTGCTGGAGAACGTGCTCCCGGCCATCCCGTGGCGGCCGACCCAGGAGCTCAGCCCGTTCCTGCCGTCCCGTGCGGGCCAGCAGGTGCTGGCCGACAGCGAGGCCATCAGCCAGTTCGCTGCGGTCTCCGACACCGTCACCCTCACGCCGTGGCAGGGGTACGGCGTGATGGTGGCCTGGGTCGCCGTGCTCCTCGCGGTGGCCGCGGTGCTCCTGCGTCGGAGGGACGCCTGAGCACCAGCTCGCGCCGGGGTGCTGTGCACCCGGTGCGCCGCGCGGGGCGGACGGGCCGCGCGGCCCGCCGCCCCGCTGCGGCG
>CAUQTR010000100.1:0-6594 GCA_963521045.1 uncultured Actinotalea sp. | reverse complement strand
GTCCCGGCCGCCGTCGTCACCGCCGACGACGTCGCGCGCGGCAAGCCCGACCCCGAGCCCTTCCTCGCGGGCGCCGCGCGGCTGGGCGTCGACCCGGCGCACTGCCTCGTCGTCGAGGACGCCGTCGCGGGGATCCAGGCGGGTCGGGACGCGGGCGCGACGACCGTCGGGCTCACGACGACGACGGCCGGGCTCGACGCCGACCTCGTGGTCGACGACCTCGCCTCGCTCCGGTTCACGGTGGACGGCGCCGGGCGCGTGCGGGTGGGTGCGGCATGACTCCCCGCGCGCGTACCGTCGTGGCGACACGCCGCCGCCCGGCCGACGGGTGCGTCCGGCAGAGTTCTGGCAGTCTCGGTCCGTCGGACGTCGCACCTGGCGCCCGTACCGGGCCGTCACCCCACCGGCCGTCGACGCCGCCCGTCGCGAGAGGAGCCCGATGAGCCCCGACCGCGCTCGCCGGACGTCCACGGGCGCCACCCTGCGCCTCGTGGGCCAGGACGCCTCCGGCGTCACGCAGGGCACCTCCTCGGACACCCCTGGGCCCCCGCACGACGCCGGTGAGGCCGGGGTCGAGAGCATCGTCCTGCCCGGTCAGCGGCAGTCCGTCGGGATGGGTCGGCACTGGGTGGTCCGCACCGCGGCCGCGAGCGGCGTCGTCGGCATGGCCAACCAGGTGGTCGAGCTGCTCTCGAGCGAGCTGCTCGCGAACGCCGTGCTCCACGGTGGTGAGGGCGGCGCGGTCGGCGTGCAGGTCCGGGTGACCGAGGTCAGCGTCCGCGTCTCCGTCAGCGACGGCGGCTCGCTCGCCCCCGTCGTCCTCCACCGCGAGCCGTCCGCTCCGAGCGGGCGCGGCATGGCGATCGTCGAGGCCATGTCGAGCCGCTGGGGCGTCGAGGACCACACCGAGGGCGGCAAGACCGTCTGGTTCGAGCTGGACCTGGACGACTTCTGAGCACGCCGGCCGTCGACGCCGCCCCGGCCGGGCCGCCGGAGGTGCGCCGGCACCCCGCGAACCTCGTCGCCGCGGTGCTCGTGGCAGCCGGCGGGTTCGCGCTCTTCGGCATCCAGCAGCCGGTCATCGGGTACGGGCTGCTCGCGGTCTCGCTCGCCGTCGCCGCGGTCGTCGGCCGTCTCGTCGGGCACCTGGCGCTCCTGCGCGACCTCGCGCTCGTCGTCGTCGGGCTCGTGATCATGAGCATCGTCCCGATCAACACCGAGGTCTCGAACGAGCACATCCTCGCGATGGGGACGGCGATGGTCCTCGCCGTCGCGGTCCCGTACCTGGTCTCGCGCTACCTCTACCGCGACCACGCGGTGCGGTTCCCGCTCCGTGCGGGTCGCTGGACACGGTTCGAGAAGGTGTGGCTGGTCGCCGTCGTCGTCATCGGGTACGCCCTGCTGCCGGTCTACATGATCCGCACGGGCGTCTACGAGAACTGGCCCGCGGTCGAGGGTGCGGAGGGGATCGGCCGGCTGTTCCTCGGCACGAACGCGCTCGGCATCTGGGACGAGCTCTTCTTCATCTGCACGTGCTTCACGCTGCTGCGGCGCCACCTGCCGTGGTGGCAGGCGAACCTCGTGCAGGCCGTGCTGTTCACGTCGTTCCTGCACGAGCTCGGGTTCCACGCGTGGGGGCCGTGGCTGATCTACCCGTTCGCGCTGGTGCAGGGGTACACGTTCAAGGTGACGCGGTCGTTGACGTACGTCGTGGCGGTGCACCTGCTGTTCGACCTGATCCTGTTCCTCGTGCTGCTGCACGCGCACCATCGGGACTGGGTGCCGATCTTCGTGTACTGATCGGGGGCAGGGCGGCGGTCGGCTGGGTCCGCGGTTCCGCGGTGCGGGGTGCGTCGTCCCACCCCGGGCCTGGCGGCCCGCCGCCAGACCCGGAGCCAGGACGACGCACCCCGCACCGCTGCACCGCTCGGCCTCATCGCTCGGCTTCGCCGTCGCACGGGTCGGGCTCGGCTTCGCCGTCGCGCGGAAAGGGTTCGGCTGCTCCTTCGTCTAGGTGCGGCGGGCCTGGAAGATCATCAGGGGGGAGTCGTCCTCGCCGGGGGTGCGGTGCCAGTCGGACCAGACGGCGTCGACCGTGAAGCCTGCTTCGCGCAGCTGGTGCTCGATGAGGGGGCGGTCGCGGAACGCGAGCGTCAGGTGCTCGACGACGTGCTCGCCGGTGTCCTCGAAGCGGTTGTGGGCGGTGAGCACGACCCGGCCGGGCTCCGGCTCGCTGGTCTCCATCCACTCGCGCAGCGGCCCGTGCACGGTCGCCCGGGTGGTCGGCGCGCTGTCGGCCCAGGACTCCCAGGTGCGGGCTCGGGGGTTGCGACTCTCGAAGGCGAGGACGCCCCCGTCCCGGAGCGCGCTGCGGACGTCGGCGAGCGTGCGCTCCCAGGCTCCGTCCGGGATGTGCTGCGCGACGTTGCCGCTCATGACGGCGTAGTCGTGGCGTCCGCCGGGGATGTCGCGGCTGTCGCCCAGAGCCCACTGCACCAACGCCGCCGCCGCTGCCACCCGCGCGGCCGACCGCGCGCGCGAGCATGGCCGGTGACGGGTCGATCCCCACGACCGTGCGACCGGGCCGGGCGAAGGTGACGGTGAGGAGGCCTGTCCCGCACCCGATGTCGAGGATCGAGTGCGCATCGATCTCGTCGGCGAGCGCGCGGAAGTAGTCGTGATCCGGCCCGTCCGGGTTGTCCTCGTCGTAGAGCTCCACGAGCCGTGGGTCGTAATCCGTCACGAGGAGAACCTACGGGTCACGCGCGAGGGGCCCGGCACCAAGGTGGTGCCGGGCCCCTCGCGCTACAGGCCTAGCGGCGGGTGACCGTGAGGTCGTGCTCCACCGAGGACGGCGCCACCCAGTCGTTGCCCGTGTAGGTGAACGTCAGGTGGTGCGTGCCGACCGAGAGGTTGCGCGGCAGGGGGATGGCCACCAGGCCCGCCCGGCCGAGCGTGACGACCGTGGCGGATGCCAGGACCGTGCCGTTCTCACTGACCTGCACCGTGCCGAACGGCCGTGCACCGTCGGTGTAGACGAGGCCGACCGCCGTTGCGGCCTGGCCGGCGCGGACCCGCGACGGCGCCTCGACGAGGAGCGTCGACGTGATCTTCGCGCGCACCTCCACCGTCACGGGAGCCGACGACGAGCCGGCCCACTGCGGGTCGTTCGGCGTGAAGACGGCCTGCAGGGTGTGCGAGCCCGTCGTCAGCCGCACCGTCGTCCACGCGAGGCCGTTGCGGACCCGGGCGGAGCCGATCTCGGTCGTCCCGTCGAGGAACGCCACGGTTCCCGTGGCCTCCGGCGGGGCGACCCGCGCGTCGAGCCGGATCGGGGCGCCCTCCCGGAGCACGCCGTTGACGCTGAGCGTCGTCGTGGTCGCCGTCGACACCGGGGCCGTGACCTCGACCACCTCCGCCCGGCTGCCGTCCGCGTTCGCGTTGTGCAGCAGGAGGAGGCGCCCGTCGCCGGTCGTCGGCGTGCGGTGCACGGTGATCGTGGCGCCGTCGCCAGCCTCGAACCACAGCGAGTCCGGCGTCGTGCCCTCGAACCAGAAGGGCGGGGCGTACGGGTCCGCCGTGAACGGCTCGACGGAGTCGATGTCACCGCTCGCGTCCGTGGCGTAGGCCGAGAAGGTGGCGACCGAGAACGTCGGCACCGTGCCCGGCGGGACGACGACCGCACCGCTGAGGTCCTGGAGCGGGATCGGCACCACGACGACGTCGTTGTCGAACACCGTCGTGAACTGGTCGGCCAGGACCCCGTTGACGGGGATCACCCCGACCGTCGCGCCGGCGTCGTAGCCGCCGGAGCCGTCCGGGACGAGGCGGTAGGTGGCCGCGACCGTGAGGTCGGTCTCCGGTGAGTACTTCTGCACGGCCGTCTCGAGGTCCCACACGCCGTCGCCGTCGATGTCGGTGCGGACGTACGGGATCACCGCGAGCGTGCCGAGCGTCGGCCACTCGCCCTCGGTCGCGATGCCGATGCCGATCGTCCCGAGGGACGGGTCGGCGCCCGCGGCCGCGATCTGCGGTGCCGTCGAGGAGAACCCGACGTACCGGATGTCGCCCGAGGCGATCGAGACCTCCGACGTGCCACCCGACGCGTCGGCCTCGAGCTGCGGGCTCTCGGCGACGAGCGTGAACGGCGCGACGTGCGACGCCCAGCCCGGCGTGGTGACGGCGCGTCCCTCGAGGGTGAGCGGTGCGGTGGTGGCTGCCCCGTCGGCGAAGGCCACGGGCCCCGCCGCCGACACGTCGCCCACCGGACGCGGCGCGGCCTGCACCGGCACGCGCAGCTCGGGGCCCTCGTCCGGCGTGAGGACGAGCCGGCCCGAGATGCTCGTGACGAACTCGCGCGGGAGGGCGCCCAGCACGAGGTCGTCCGACGTCGGGTCGATGTCCCGCGCCAGCCCGGCCGGGTCCACCGTGAGCGTGACGGTGACGAGCGCGTCGTCCCCGGGGGCCACGGTGACGGACGCGGGGGTCGTCGTGATCGAGGCGCTGCCCGCCGTCGTGGAGCCGGAGAAGGACGTCGCGAAGGTGCGCGCCTCGGTACCGGTGTTGCGCACCGTGACGGTGCGCTGCTCGACGACCGGCTCGGTGGCCACGTCGAGCACGCCGAACGTCACCGACACGAGCTCCGGGTCCTGCGTGGCGTAGGCGATGACGTCCGCCTGCGCGGCGTCGAGCGCGTCGACCCGTCCCGAGCCGACCCGCTCGGGGCCGTACGCGGGTCCGGTCTGGCCGGCCTCGCTGTAGACGTCGTGCGTCGCGGTGTTCATCACCGCCGCCTTCACCTGCTCCGGCTCCCAGCCGGCGTGCTGCTGCACGACCAGGGCGGCGATGCCCGCGACGTGCGGGGTCGCCATCGACGTGCCCGAGATGGTCAGGACGTCGTCGCCCGTGCCGGACGCCGTCGAGGCGATCCGCGTGCCCGGTGCGGCGACGTCGGGCTTGACGATGCCGAGCGAGCCGTGGACGCCGCGCGACGAGCCGCTGGCGAGGGTGTCGCCGTACCGCGGGTCGTTGACGAAGGACGCGTTGGCGAGCGAGGGCCCGATGTGCGCGACGAGCGTGCCGGCCTGGATCTCGGGCAGGAGGGCGTCCGTCTCGGCGGCCGTCAGCTGCGCGCCCGGGATGGCCGCGTTGCCGGCGATGCCGGCGGGGAAGACGGGCAGCTCCGTGCCGATGAGCACGCCCACCGCGCCGGCGTTCGTCGCGTTGTTCCAGCGGACCGTGCTGCCGCAGCGGCGGGTCGAGTCGTCGTCGTCCCACCAGAGCCAGACGATGGTGCCGGCCGCGGCTGCGGCCTGCTCGGCGGAGAAGGCGGTGCAGCCGTCGAACTCGCCGACGTAGGCGACCGGGGCGGTGACGTCCTCGGTGCCCGCGTAGTTCTGGCTGTTCTGCGCGGCGTGCAGGCCGACGAGGGCCGGGTCCGCCGCCTCGACGACCTCGACGGCGTCGTAGGTCTGCGTGTCCGCGACGGAGTTCGCCACGGTCAGCGACGTGCGCGAGTTGCCCGGGCTGCCGCCGACGTCCGTGATGTCGCCGGCGTTGCCGGACGCGACGACCGAGAGCACGCCGAGGCGGCTGAGCTCGTCGATGAAGAGGTTCTCCGGGTCGTCGGCCGCGCCGTAGTCCGAGCCGAGCGACATGTTGACGATGTCGAGGTGGTCGTTGAGGTCGCCGTCACCGTTCGGGTCGGCGGCCCACTCGAGGGCGCTGATGACCAGGCCGGTGCTGCCGCCGACGTCGCCGAACACCTTGAGCGCGTAGACGCCCGCCTCGGGCGCCGTGCCCGGGCCGATCTTCCAGCCGCTGATGTCGGTGAGGGTCGCGTAGTCGCCCTGGAACGTGGAGCCGTCGGCGAGGGTGCCGTAGCCCGCCGCGCTGCCCGCGACGTGCGAGCCGTGCCCGCCGCCGGCCGTGTGGGGCGCGTCGATGGGGTTGGCGTCGGGGTCGGGCGTCGTGTCGGTCCGGGTGTCGTAGGTGGGCCCGGCGAAGTCCCAGCCGCCGAGGTACTTGGTCGGGTCGAACGACCCGTCGGGCACGGGCCCGGTGCCGTCCGTGCCGTACGCGGCCGCGTACGCCTCCGGGGTGCCCGGCCCGCCGAAGTTCGCGTGCGTGTAGTCGATGCCGGTGTCGATGACGCCGATGGTCACGTCCTGGCCGGTGAGGCCGGTGGCCTGCCACGACTCGAGCGCGCGCGTGAAGACGTCGGCGCCCTTGTTGGCGGGCGTCTTGGGGACGATGAGGTGGACCCGGAGGACCGCGTCCTGCGCGGCGAGCGCGCGGATCTCCTCCGCGTCGCCCGCGACGACGACGCCGGCGACGACGTTGGACGTCACCTCGAGCGCGTCCGGGGTCGCGGCCGCGCCGGCCGGCACGACCTCGGCGGCCAGCGCCTCGACGTCCTCCGCGACGGCGGCCACCTCGGCCTGGGTGCCACCCGCCTCGGCGGTCTCCAGGGCGCTGTCCGCGTCGAGCTGGACGAACGCCGTGACGTTGCCGGACGCGGCCGCCATGCTCGTCGAGACCTTGGGGTCGACCGCCTCGGTCTCGGCGCCGCCCTCGGGCGCCCCGGGCAGGCAC
>CAUQTR010000099.1:0-6598 GCA_963521045.1 uncultured Actinotalea sp. | reverse complement strand
GACCACGCCGAGCCCGAGGCGCTCGCCCGCGCGCGGGGCCAGGCCGGCGCCGACGACGCCGCTCACCCCGGCGCACGCGAGCGCAAGCCCCACGGTCAGCGCGTCCAGACCCAGGTCGTCGACGGCGTGGATGACGTAGACCGTCATGACGGTCGAGATCCCGAGGAACCACAGGTGCAGCGCGAGGGCGTAGGGCCGCAGCATGCGGTGGCCGTAGACCCACCTGGCGCCGTCGCGCAGCTCGCGCCACAGGTACCGCTCGGCGCGTGGCGTCGGCGCGGGCTCCTCCGCCCGGACGGTCAGCAGCACGACCGCCGAGACCGCGTGGCTCACCGCGTTGACCAGCACGGCGACCGGCGCCGAGAAGAAGCGCACGAGCGCGCCCGCCAGCAGCGGGCCGACGGCCTCCGCCACGGTCATCGCCTGGTCGAGCCGGGCGTTCGCGAGCGGCAGCAGCGAGGTCGGCACCACCCGCGGCAGGAACGACTGGTGCGCGGCGAAGTAGAGGACCGAGGCGGTCCCGATCCCCAGCACGAGCACCACGAGGACCGGGACGGTGAGCTCGCCCGCGAGCGCGAGGCCGCCGATCAGCCCCAACAGCACCGCGCTCGCGGTGTCGGCCGCGACGAGCACCGGCCGCCGCCGCACCCGGTCCACGAGCACGCCGGCGACCATCCCGAGGACCAGCGACGGCACCCACTGCGCCGCGCGCACCAGCCCGAGCGCGCGCTGGTCGGCGTCGAGGGTCTCGATGAGCAGGAGCTGCAGGGCCAGGCCGGACGTGAACGTGCCGAACCACGTGACGGTGTCGGCGACCCACAGCCGGACGAAGGCGGGGTACGCCAGCACCCCCGACCGCGCCACGGCGTCAGCCGACCCGGACGCCCGGTCGGCCCGCGCTCACCAGCGGTCGTGCACGTGCGTGCGGATCCGCTCGTCGTAGACGCGCTCCAGCCCGGCGAGCGTGGCGTCGTCCAGCGGTGCCAGCGCGGCCGCGGCCGCGTTGTTGCGGGCCTGCTCCGGGCGGCTCGCCCCCGGGATGACCGTGGAGACACCCGGCTGGTCGATGATCCAGCGCAGCGCGAGCTGCGCCGTCGTCGCACCCTGCGGCGTGAACCCGGCGACCTCGCGCGCCGCCGCGACGCCCACCTCGTACGGCACGCCCGCGAACGTCTCGCCGACGTCGAACGCCGCGCCGTCGCGGTTGTAGGTGCGGTGGTCGTCGGCGCCGAAGGTCGTCGACTCGTCGTACTTGCCCGTGAGCAGCCCGCTCGCCAGCGGGACGCGCGCGAGGATCCCGACGCCGGCCTCGAGCGCCGCCGGGAGCACCGCCTCGAGCGGCTTGCGGCGGAAGATGTTGAGGATGATCTGGACGCTCGCGACGTTCGGCCGCGCGATCGCGGTGAGCGCCTCGTCGACGGTCTCGACCGAGACGCCGTAGTGCGCGACGCGGCCCTCGGCCACGAGCGTGTCGAGCGCGTCGTAGACGTCGTCGCGCGAGTAGACCTCCGTCGGCGGGCAGTGCAGCTGGACGAGGTCGAGCGTCTCGACGCCGAGGTTCTCGCGCGACCGGTCGGTCCAGGCACGGAACGCGTCGAGCGTGTAGGCGCCCGTGACGTGCGGGTCGGCGCGGCGGCCCATCTTCGTCGCGACCGTGAGGCCCGCGTCGGGCCGGCTCGCCAGGAGGCGGCCGACGAGACGCTCCGACCGTCCGTCCCCGTACACGTCCGCCGTGTCGAGCAGCGTGACCCCGGAGTCGACCGCGGCCTCGAGGATCGCGAGCGCCTGCTCCTCGCTCACCTCGCCCCAGTCCGCCCCCAGCTGCCAGCAGCCGAGGCCGACCACGCCGACCTGCCGTCCCGTCCGTCCCAGCACACGCGTCTCCATGGCGGCGACGCTACCGTGGGCGGCGTCGTGCCTCCTCCGCGACGGAGCAGGCCGGACCCGGATCCCTGGAGCAGACGTGGCCCACCCCCGGATGTACGACGACGCCGACCCCCTGCTGACGCGGCTGCGCGAGCTGTGCGCGGCGCTGCCGGAGTCGGTCGAGAAGGAGTCGTGGGGCCGGCCGACCTTCCGGGCTCCGAAGATCTACGCCGTCTACGGCAGCGGCGGCGCGGCCGGGATCCCTCCGCACCCGACGGCGCTGATCTTCCGGCCCGACGACGACGAGCGGCCCGCCCTCCTGCAGGACGACCGCTTCTTCGCGCCGCCGTACTACGGGCCGTCCGGCTGGCTCGCGCTCGACCTCGACGACGCCACGGACTGGGACGAGGTCGACGAGCTGCTCGCCTCGTCCTACCGGGCCCTCGCCCCCCGGCGCCTCGTCGCCCTGCTGGACGAACGACGGCTGGACGAACGACGGCTGGACGAACGACGGCTGGACGAACGACGGCTCGAGGCGCGGACGGACGGAGCGTCGTGAGCGGCCGCGAGGTGCGGGTGACGCGGGTGCTGGCGGCACCGGCCGACGTCGTGTGGGAGCTGGTCACCGACGTGCGCAACCACGCACGGTGGGTGCCACTGACACGGATCGACACGGATCCGCCCACCACCCCCGCGGGCTCCCCCGTCGAGCGCTTCGTCGCCGTCACCGGCCCGCGGGCCACCCGCGGCGGTGGCGGCATGGCCGACACGATGGTCCTCGAGCGCTTCGACCCGCCGCGACCGGCCCACGGCCGGGACCCCGCGCACGAGGGCGTCGCGACCTACCGCAAGGTGGGACCCGTGCTGCTCGGGGACGCCGAGGTGCGGGTCCGGCCGCTCGGGCCGCGGCACTGCGCCGTGACGTGGGTGGAGCGCGTGCACGTCCGAGGCCTGCCGCGCGCCGTCGGGGCGGCGCTGGTGGGCCCGTCGCTGGCGCCGATGGCCCGGCTGGTCCTGCGCCGGGTCGCGAACGAGGTGACCGACGACCCGGGCCATCCCGCCGTCGCGGACATCTGAGGGCCGCGGGCTACCAGGCCCTCCGATCGGCCGCGAGGGACCTGCGTCCCGCACCCGCGCGACGGCGCGCAACGAATCGCCGTCGTGCCCGGTCAGCGCGCAACGCATCGCGCGTCGACGCGCAGCGTTGTGACCCGTGCCCGACGGGCGCCCGGACCTACGCTCGGGACGAGGCCGGCGCCGCTGCCGGGCCGTTGATCCCCCCGGACGCCGACCGCAGCGAGGACCCATGCAGCGCACCGCCACCCCCCGCCACTTCCTCATGTGCCGACCCGAGCACTTCACGGTCAGCTACGAGATCAACCCCTGGATGGACAAGACGCGCCTCACCGACCGCGACCTCGCCGTCGCGCAGTGGGAGACGCTCCACCGGACCTACCTCGCCTGGGGCCACACGGTCGACCTCATCGACCCGGTGCCGGGCCTGCCGGACATGGTGTTCGCCGCCAACGGCGCCACCGTCGTCGACGGCCTCGTGTACTCGGCGAGGTTCCGCTACCCGGAGCGCCAGCCCGAGGGCCCCCTGTACGAGAAGTGGTTCGCCGACCACGGCTACATGACGCAGACGGCGACCGAGGTCAACGAGGGCGAGGGCGACATCCTGCTCGTCGGCGACACGTTCCTCGCGGGCTCCGGCTTCCGCACCGACGCGGCCTCGCACGGCGAGCTGTCCCGCCTGTCGGGCCGCGAGGTCGTCACCCTCGAGCTCGTGGACCCGCGCTTCTACCACCTCGACACCGCGCTGAGCGTGCTCGACAGCCGCCCGGGCCACGAGCTCGTCGCCTACTACCCGCCGGCCTTCTCCCCCGCCTCGCAGGCCGTGCTCGCCGAGCGCTACCCGGACGCCGTCATGGCGACCGAGGCCGACGCCGTCGCGCTCGGCCTCAACGCCGTCTCCGACGGCCTGCACGTCGTCGTCGCGCCGGCCGCCGTCGACCTGCAGGCGGCCCTGACGGAGCGGGGCTTCGAGGTGCACCCCGTCGCGACCACCGAGCTGCTCAAGGGTGGCGGCGGCGCGAAGTGCTGCACGCTCGAGATCCGGGCCTGAGATGACCACCACCGCCAGCTCGCCCTCCGCCGGCACGCAGGCCGGGCCCGTGCCCGTGCTCGCCAGCCACCTCGCGGGCAACTACCACCCGCTCCCCGTCGTCCTCGCGTCGGGCGAGGGCTCGTGGATGACCGACGTCGCCGGCGCGCGCTACCTCGACCTGCTCGCGGGCTACTCGGCGCTGAACTTCGGCCACCGCCACCCCGACCTGGTCGCGGCGGCGCACGCGCAGCTCGACCGGCTGACCCTCACGTCGCGCGCCTTCGACCACGACCTGCTCGAGGCGTTCGCGAACCGGCTCGCGGGCCTGCTCGGGATGGACCTCGTGCTGCCCATGAACACGGGCGCCGAGGCCGTCGAGACGGCGATCAAGGCCGCACGCAAGTGGGGATACGACGTCAAGGGCGTCGCGCCGGACCAGGCCACGATCGTCGTCGCCGACGGCAACTTCCACGGCCGCACCACGACGGTGATCTCGTTCTCCACCGACGACGACGCCCGCCGCGGCTTCGGCCCGTACACGCCGGGCTTCCGCGTCGTCCCCTACGGCGACGCCGCCGCGCTCGCCGAGGCCATCGACGCGACGACCGTCGCGGTGCTGCTCGAGCCGATCCAGGGCGAGGGCGGGGTCATCGTCCCGCCCGCCGACTACCTGCCGGCCGCGCGGGCGCTGTGCGACGAGCACGACGTGCTGCTCGTGCTCGACGAGATCCAGTCCGGCCTGGGGCGCACCGGCACGACGCTCGCGGCGGACCTCGTCGGCGTGCGCCCCGACCTCGTCACGCTCGGCAAGGCGCTGGGCGGGGGCATCGTCCCGGTGTCGGCCGTCGTCGGCCGGCGGGACGTGCTGGGCGTGCTGACGGCCGGGACGCACGGCTCGACGTTCGGCGGCAACCCGCTCGCGTGCGCCGTGGGGCTCGCCGTCGTGCGGCTGCTCGAGACGGGCGAGCACCAGCAGCGCGCCGCCGAGCTCGGGGCGCACCTGCGCACGCGGCTCGACGCGCTCGTCGCCGGCGGCTCGCTCGTCGCCGCACGCACCGTCGGCCTGTGGGCCGGCATCGACCTCGCGCCGGACCGCGGGACCGGCCGGGCGCTGAGCGAGCGGCTGCTCGCGCTCGGGGTGCTCGTCAAGGACACGCACGGGCAGACGGTGCGCCTCGCGCCGCCGCTGACGATCTCGCGCGAGGACCTGGACTGGGGCCTCGACCGCCTGACCGAGGCCCTGCGAGCCGGAGCCGCCTGAGTCGCAGCCGTCCACGCACGACGACGCCCGGCACGTCATGTGCCGGGCGCCGTCGTGTCAGTGGAAGGGCGTCGCCCCTCAGCGGCCGATCTTGTCGTCCGCCGCCTGCTGCGCCTTGTCGATCTGGTCGCCGTGACCGCCGGCCTTCTGCTCGGCGGCGTCGCCCGCCTTGTCGATCCCGGCGTCGCTGGACTTCTCGCTGATGTCGTCGATACCCATGCGTTCCCCCTCCTCGCACCCGTGCGGGCCGGTCCTCCGGTCCCTCTCCAGTGAACGACGCACGGTCCATGACCGCGAGCCGAGGATCGGCCGGGCCGACGGCTCGTCGTCAGCCGCGCGGCGCCGCATCCGGCATGCTGGGCCCCATGCGCAGCGCGGAGCCGGAGGGGTCGCCGACGGCGCTCGACCCCATCGACACCGCGATCCTCGACCACCTCGCGCTCGACGCCCGCGCGAGCTTCGCCACGATCGGCGCGCGCGTGAACCTGTCCGCCCCGGCGGTCAAGCGGCGCGTCGACCGGCTGCGCGAGCGCGGGGTCATCGACGGGTTCACCGTGCGCCTCGACCCGGCCGCGCTGGGCTGGGCCGCCGAGGCGCACGTCGAGGTCTTCTGCGCCGCGCGGACGAGCCCGGCGACGATGCGCACGGCGTTCGAGCGCTACCCCGAGGTGATCGCGGCGAGCACCGTGACGGGCGAGGCCGACGCCGTCGTGCACGTCCGTGCGCACAGCGTGCGGCACCTCGACGAGGTCGTCGAGCGGATCGCGGCCGAGCCGTTCGTGCACCGCACGCGGTCCACCGTCGTGCTCACCCCGCTCGTCCGCCGACCCGACGTGCCCGGGGCGTGGAGCACCGGGCCCTGAGCCACGCGCCCGTCAGGCGCCCGGGCGGCGGCCCAAGGGGTCGTGCGAGCCGTTCTCGCGCTCCTCGCAGCGCCGGGTGACCACCATGACCGGGCACGCGGCGTGGTGCAGGACGGTCTGGCTGGTCGAACCGAGCAGGAGGCCCGCGAAGCCGCCCCGCCCGCGCGAGCCGACGACCACGAGGTCCACGGCCGTCGAGAACTCGGTGAGCAGCGCGGCGCCCGTCCCGTCGAGCGCGTGACGCCGCACCTCCACCCCCGGGTGCTTGGCCACCGCGCGGTCCACGACGACGTCCAGGCCCTCGGCGACGTCGCGCAGGACGGCCTCGTGGTCCACGGCTGCGGGCAGCCAGGCGAGCACCCCGGCACCGGTGCCCACGGGCACCCCCGCGACGGCGGTGAGCTCGGCGCCCCACACCTCCGCCTCGCGGATCGCGTGCTCGAGCGCGACCTCCGCGGCGGGCGACCCGTCCACGCCGACCACGATGCGCCGGACCCGGGG
>CAUQTR010000098.1:0-6605 GCA_963521045.1 uncultured Actinotalea sp. | reverse complement strand
CCGGCGACCGCGGCGGCGGCGATCACGGCGGTCCACGCCTGCGGCTGCGCACCGGCGTCCTGCGGCGCGCCCAGCACGGCGTCGACCGCGCTGAGGCCGCCGAGCACCAGCGCGAGCCATGCCTCGGCCCGGAGGAAGCCGTTCGGGTGTCGCCCCCGGACGAGCCAGACGACGACCGTCACGAGCAGGATCGCAAGTGTCATCGCGAAGAGCACGCCGGCGGGGGCTAGCCGCTCGGCGTAGTCCGTCGTCCCGGTGCTCCGGAACCGCTGGCTGAAGA
Source organism: uncultured Actinotalea sp. (assembly GCA_963521045.1). Taxonomy (GTDB): domain Bacteria; phylum Actinomycetota; class Actinomycetes; order Actinomycetales; family Cellulomonadaceae; genus Actinotalea. Next base: position 6,325 of record CAUQTR010000098.1, on the reverse strand, counting down.
GTGTCGTGAACCCCCAGATCGGGCTGCCGGCGGCGAGGCCGCAGAGGACCATCAGGGGCAGCATCGCGCGCGCCCGGCGGGTGCGACGTCCCGGGTACCTCGTCCCGCCGTGGTGGGTCCCGTCGGGGTCGAGCTGCTCGAGCACGTCGGGGTAGGACCGCAGCGCGGCGACCTCCAGGGCGCGCCAGTCGACGCGCGCACCCGGCTGGAGGGTGCGCGCCCAGGTGCGGGCGTCCGGTGCGTGGGCGGCCCGGGTGGTCCGGGCGCTCCGACGGGCGTCTCGTGAGCTCATGGCGAGCAGTCTGGAGCAGGTCGGGTGCGCTGCGAGCACCCCGACCACGGATCAGCCCGCCGCGGGAACCCCGCCGGTGCCGTCCGACCCGAGCTCGTCGCGCCAGGAGTGGGCGGGGGCGTACCCGAGCAGGTCCCGCGCGGCGTCGATGGCCAGCAGGGTCTCGAACTCGCCGAGCTCCTTGGTGAGGCGCACGTCGGGGAAGACCTCGTGCACGAGGTCGGCGGACGGGCGGTCCATGATCGTGTCAGCCGCGGCGACGATGACGTTCTGCGACCCGGTGGTCTCGACCTCGAGCGCGAGGCGGCAGGCCTGGGCGACGTCGCGCACGTCCACGTAGCCCCAGGCGTTCCAGCGCCGGGACTGCGCGTCGGCCCAGTAGCCGGGCACCGCCGCGTAGTCCTGCGGCCGGTGGATGTTGGAGATCCGCAGGCCGACGAACGGGATGTCGGACCACTGCGCGACGTGCTCGGCCATCTGCTCGCCGAGCACCTTGGACAGCGCGTAGGTCGTCGTCGGGTAGGGGAAGTGGGCCTCGTCCACGGGCAGGTAGCGCGGCGGGGTGTCGAACGGCAGGCCGAGCGTCGTCTCGCTGGACGCCCACACCACCTTGCGCAGCCCCAGTCGCGCGGCCGCGAGGAACACGTTCGCGTTCATCGCCTGGTTCTGGTGCAGGGTCTCGGGGCCGGTCGTCCGGCCGGGGGCCGGGACGTTGCCCAGGTGCACGACGGCGTCCGAGCCGGCCAGCACCTCGACGACCTGCCCGTAGTCGGTGAGGTCCGCCACCAGCAGGTCCGCGCCGAGGCCGGCGTCGGGGCCGGGCGGGCCCGCGAGGTCGGTCGCGACCACGTCGTAGCCGTGCGTGAGGAGATCGGCGACGACCGCCCGCCCCGCCTTGCCGTACGCGCCCGTCACCGTGATCCGCATGCGGCCCATCCTCGCGCGTCCGCCCTCGTTTCTCGCGCGTCCGCGCGTGCCGCCGCGCGTCCGCGCGCGCCGTCCCGCCGAGCCGCCCCGGTCAGAACGTGCGGCGCGTGTGACCCCCGAGGCGCGTGGGACCACCGGGACGCCGCACGAGCCCCGGGAGGTGACATCCGCACCATGCGCCGCACGTTCTGTCCCAGCGGCCCAGCGGGCCGGTGGCCCAGCGCCGCAGCGGCCCAACGACCCAGCGGGCCGCCGGACGACCGGCGGCATCGGGGTCGTCGAGGGTCGGCCCCCGCTCGTCACGAACATGTGCGCAGGTGCCCGGGTTCCGTACGCGGCCATCTGCACGGATGTTCGTCTACGAGCATCCGGAAAGGGCGGGGTGGCGGGCGGAGGGGGCGTGCCGGCCGCTCAGTCCTCGGCGAGGACGATGATCCGGTCGCCCGGCGCGTAGGTCCGCTGCTCCGACTTGCGCGGGTTCACGCGCACCCCGAAGGCGTGCTCGCTGCTCCGCGCGTGCTGCGCGACCCGGTAGCCGATCGCCGTCTCGCCGCGCAGGCGCGCCGCCTCGAGCACCGTGTAGAAGTCCACCTCGGCACCCGGGCGCACGTACTCGTCGGCCGGGCGGAGGTAGATCTCGCTGCCGTCGGCGGAGAACAGCGTCGTGAAGACGTCGTGCAGCTGGTCGTTCTCGGAGATCTGCGACAGCAGCAGGCTGATGAGCTTGTCGCTGACGATGAAGTCGTCCGCCTGCGTGACCTCCGCGAGCTCGCGGTTCCGGTCGTCCAGCATCTCCGACACGACGTTGAGGTCCACGTCGAGGTGCTCGGCCATGTCCCGCAGGTGCAGCAGCGTGATGAGCGTGCGCGCGTCCGCCCGGTGCGGCGCGAGGCCGTGCGACGCGAGCACGATGATGTGGTCGTACCGCTGCACGTCCAGCCCCTCGAGGACCGCGCGCCCCGTCGTGTCGCCGCGCTGGAAGGTCACCGTGAGGTTCGCGTAGGTGGCCTCGGCCGGCGGCGTGGTGTCGGCGACGACCGTCACGCTCGATCCGGGGACGACGTACTCGTCGAGCTCGCGCAGCATGGTCCGCAGGCCGCTGTTCCACCCCAGGACCAGCGCGTGCTCGGGAGCGTGCTCGCGCGGCTCGACGGTGCTCAGCGCGCTCGCGTCCGGGGCGCCGGGAGAGCCGAGCGCGATCGTGCTGTCGTCCTCCGCGATGAGGATGAGCTGGTCGCCCGCCTCGTAGACGGTGTCGGCGGCCGGGTTGAGATGCACGGTCCCGTCGGTGCGCTCGCCGTCGGCCCCCACCCGGCGGCCCGTGACGAAGCCGATCACCGACGACGTCTCGAACGCGCGCTGCGTCTGCGCGTAGGTCTGCCCGACGAGCGACGGCTGCTCGCTGAAGTAGATCTCGTCGCCGTCGAAGTCGAGCAGCTCGGTGTACACCACGCTCAGGCCGCTCTGCCGGCTCGTCTGGACGGTGATCCGGCTGATGAGGTCGCCGGTGAGAACCCAGTCGGCCTCGTCCTTGCCGACCAGGCGGGCGGCCTCGAGGTTCCCGGGCTCCTGGATCTCGCCGACGATGTGGTAGCGGCCGGCCTTGCGGCGCGGGTTGTTGGTCAGCGCCAGCGCCGTCTTGATGACCACGGAGTCCGGGTCCTCGGCGTCCTCGGGGGCGAGGATGATGACGCTCCGCGCGGCGTGCGGGTTGGCCAGCGCGAGGTCGGTGAGGTCCATCGGGTCGCCGCTGCGCACGATGATCCGGGTGCGGCCCGGCTTCGGGACCTTGGCGCGGAGCTCGTCCTCCATCTCGACCTTGTCGCCGTCGGCGAGCACGACGATCGCCGCCCGCCCGCGGGACTCGTTGGCGATGCACAGCTCGTTGACGATCGGGAAGACCTTGGAGCTCCAGCCGAGGATGAGCGTGTGGTCGGCCTCGAGCACCGTCGAGCGGCCCTTGCGCAGCTCCTCGACCCGGGAGTCGAACGCCGCCGAGATCACCGAGATGAGGCTCGCGACAAGGATGACGCCGCCGATGGTGACGACCAGCATGGCGGCGCGGAACCCCGGGCCCTCGTCACCGCCCATCGTGCCGCTGTCGAGCGTGCGCATGAGGCTCGCCCAGAGCGCCTCGCCGTACGGCAGGCTCTCCTCGCCGCCCGGGCCCATCGCCTTGCCGCCGACCGCCACGACGATCGACACGAGGCCGATGAACGCGAGGCTCGCGAGCGCGAGCAGGCCGATGAGGGCGACGACGCCCTTGGACATCACCCCGTCGAACCAGTAGCGCAGGCGCTCGCGGAGGGTGGGGTGGGACATGGGGCCTCGAGACGCTCGTGCCGACGGGGTCGTGCCGCGCCGGGACGGCGGCACGGCTCCTGATCTTGTCGACACATGGCGCCCATCTGTTGAGCCGCCCACGCCCACGGACCGGACTTTCATCCGCCCGTCAGGCGTCCGAGCGCGACGGAGGGGCCCGCCCCGTGGGACGAGCCCCTCTGTCACCTGGTGCCGAGCCGCGGTGCCCGCCGACGGCTCAGGTGCTGCGCGCCGGCCGCTCCGGCCGGTTCACGCCTGCCTGGTCACCCGGTGTCGGCTCACTCGGTGTCGGCGTCCACCCAGTCGAAGGTCTTGGTGACGGCCTTCTTCCAGTTCCGGTACGTCTTGTCGCGCGCCTCGGCATCCATCGACGGGGTCCACCGCTTGTCCTCGGCCCAGTTGTCGATGACGTCCTGCTCGCCCTGCCAGAAGCCGACGGCGATGCCGGCCGCGTAAGCCGCACCGAGCGCCGTCGTCTCGGCGACCTTCGGCCGCACGACCGGGACGCCGAGGATGTCCGCCTGGAACTGCATGAGCAGCTCGTTGGCGATCATGCCGCCGTCCACCTTGAGCTCGGTGAGGTCGACGCCGGAGTCGGCGTTCATGGCGTCCAGGACCTCGCGGGTCTGGAACGCCGTGGCCTCGAGCGCCGCCCGGGCGATGTGGCCCTTGTTGACGTAGCGCGTGAGGCCCGCGAGCACGCCGCGAGCGTCGCCCCGCCAGTACGGCGCGAAGAGGCCCGAGAACGCCGGCACGAAGTACGCGCCGCCGTTGTCCTCGACCGTGGCGGCGAGCTTCTCGATCTCCGGGGCGTCCTTGATGAGGCCGAGGTTGTCGCGCAGCCACTGCACGAGCGAGCCGGTCACCGCGATCGAGCCCTCGAGCGCGTAGACCTGCGGCTGGTCGCCGATCTTGTAGCAGACCGTCGTGAGCAGGCCGTTCTTCGACTGGATCGGCTCCGTGCCCGTGTTGAGGAGCATGAAGTTGCCCGTGCCGTACGTGTTCTTGGCCGTGCCCACCTCGAAGCAGGCCTGGCCGAACGTCGCGGCCTGCTGGTCGCCGAGGATGCCGGCGATCGGCACGCCCGGGACCATGCCGCCCTCGCGCCCGTTGCCGTACACCTCGGACGACGAGCGGATCTCGGGGAGCATCGAGACGGGGATCTTCATGTCCCCGGCGATCTCCTCGTTCCACGTGAGCGAGTCGATGTTCATGAGCATCGTGCGCGACGCGTTGGTCACGTCGGTCACGTGCACGCCGCCGTCGACGCCGCCCGTCATGTTCCACAGCACCCACGAGTCGGTGTTGCCGAACGCGAGGTCGCCGCGCTCCGCCTTCTCGCGGGCGCCGTCGACGTTGTCGAGGATCCAGCGCACCTTCGGGCCCGAGAAGTACGTCGCGAGCGGCAGGCCGACCTTCTCCTTGTACCGCTCGGCGCCGCCGCCCATCGCGGCGAGCTCGTCGCAGATCTTCTGGGTCCGCGTGTCCTGCCACACGATCGCGTTGTAGACCGGCTCGCCCGTGGTGCGGTCCCACACGACGGCGGTCTCGCGCTGGTTCGTGATGCCCACCGCCGCGATGTCGCGGTGGGTGAGGTTGGCACGGGTCAGGGCGAGGCCCACGACCTCGCGCACGTTCGTCCAGATCTCCTTCGGGTCGTGCTCGACCCAGCCGGGCTTGGGGAAGATCTGCTCGTGCTCCTTCTGGCCGGTGGCCACGATCGAGCCGGAGTGGTCGAAGACGATCGCCCGGGAGCTCGTGGTGCCCTGGTCGATGGCGAGGATGTAGTCAGCCATGTCAGTCCTTCACGTCGTCGTGCAGGTGGATGGGGGTGAGCAGCGGCCCGTCAGGCGAGCGCCGCCGCGAGGAGGCCGGCGAGCACGCCACCGGCGATCGGGCCGAGGACGGGGACCCAGGCGTAGCCCCAGTCGCTCGAGCCCTTGCCCTTGATGGGGAGCAGGGCGTGCGCGATGCGGGGGCCGAGGTCACGCGCCGGGTTGATGGCGTAGCCGGTCGGGCCGCCGAGGCTGAGGCCGATACCGACCACGACCAGCGCCACGGCCAGCGGGCCGAGCTCGCTCGGGGTGTTGCCGAACATGAGGATGATGAAGACGAGGACGAACGTGCCGAGGAGCTCGGTGAGGAAGTTCCAGCCGTAGCTGCGAACCGCCGGTCCGGTCGAGAACACCGCGAGCTTGGTCGCGGGGTCGGCGTCCTCGTCGAAGTGCTTCTTGTACGCCAGGAACGCGAGGACGGCGCCGAGGAACGCGCCGACCATCTCGCCCGCGAGGTAGACCAACGTCGACATCGCGTCGACGGGGACCCCGGGGGCGTACTCCGCCGCGCCGTTGGCGAGGAGGCCGAACGTGACGGCCGGGTTGAGGTGGGCGCCGGACCGGTACGCCGCGTAGACGCCGGCGAAGACCGCGAGGCCCCAGCCGAACGTGATGACGATCCAGCCGCTGTTGAAGCCCTTCGTCCCCGGCAGGATGACGTTGGCGACCACGCCTGCGCCCAGGAGGAGCAGTATCGCGGTGCCGATCACCTCCGAGACGAAGACCTGGGTCATGGTGACGTCCATGTGTTCCTCGATTCACTCGCGGGACTTCGTTGTCACGTGCGCTCCGCACGGGGTCGGGCGGAGAGTCTGGGTGCCGGCTCGGGGCCGGGCGGCGGGCGACGGGCGCGCGGGTTCGCTCACGTGCCGTAGGGCGCGGGCGACCCCTTCGAGTCGGCGGGCGAGCCCGGCTTGAGGCCGGGGTCGGGGCCGTCGGTGCCGAGCTC
>CAUQTR010000097.1:0-6640 GCA_963521045.1 uncultured Actinotalea sp. | reverse complement strand
CTACGCGAGCGACGCCAGGCGCGCCAGGTCGGGCACCAGCAGCCCGACGCCCAGCACGCCGGCGCCCACGGTGACGAGCGTGAGGATACCCACCCACGCGCCGGCGGGCAGGTGCGTCAGCCGCGCGAGCTGGTCCGGGTCGGAGGTCCGTGCCCCCGTGCGTCGTGAGGCCACGAGCTCGAGCACCGCGCGCGGCGCGCCGAGCAGCAGGACGAACGTCAGGGTGAGCGCGACGGCGAACTGCCACTGCGGCGCCAGCCACCACGAGACGGCGAAGACGCCGGCGCCGCACACGAGGACCACCCACAGGCCGAACAGGTTGCGGATCTGCAGCAGCAGCAGCGCGAGGAGCAGGAGCACGCCCCACAGCAGCGCGACGGCGCGGCCGGTCGAGAGCAGGGCCGCCGCGCCGAGCCCGACGAGCGCCGGGCCGGTGTAGCCGGCGAGGAGCGTGACGACCATCCCGGGCCCGCGCGGCCGACCGCGCGAGACCGTCAGGCCCGAGGTGTCCGAGTGCAGCCGGATGCCCGTGAGCCGGCGACCGCTGAGCACCGCCGCCACCGCGTGGCCGCCCTCGTGCGCCACCGTCACGAGGTGCCGCGTCACGCGCCAGAGCCACGGGACGAGCACGAGGGCGACGGCGACGACGGCGGTGCCCAGGACGACGGACGTCGACGGGAGGGGCTGGACGGCCACGACCCGGGACCAGAGCTCGGCGATCACCGCGCCATCGTGCCAGCCTGCATGGTGCGGCCCAGCATCGCCCCGGCCTCGTCACCGGGCACGGCGCGCGCGTAGAGCCAGCCCTGCGCCTGCCCGCAGCCCAGGAGCCGCAGCCGCTCCTCCTGCTCCGGCGTCTCGACGCCCTCCGCGACGACCTCCATGCCGAGCGTGCGGCCCATCGCCACGATGATCCGGACGAGCTCGCTGGTCTGGTGGTCGGTCGCGAGCTGCGCGACGAACGACTGGTCGATCTTCAGGGCGTCGACGGGGAAGGCGCGCAGCGCACCGAGCGACGAGTGGCCGGTGCCGAAGTCGTCGATGTGCAGGCGGACGCCGGTGGCCCGCAGCTCCGCCATGATCCGCCGCGCCGCCTCCGGGTCGGACATGATCACGGACTCCGTGATCTCCAGGACGAGGCTCGAGGCGGGTACGCCGTGGCGGGTGACGGCGCGGCGGACCGTCCCCAGCAGGTGCTCGGACCAGAACTCGCGGTGCGAGAGGTTCACCGAGACGCGCACGGGCTGGTCGTACGTCCCGCGCCAGGCCGCGATCTGCGCGCAGACCTCGTCGAGGATCCACTGGCCCAGCGGCACGATCGTGCCGGTCTCGACCATGACGGGTAGGAACTCGCCCGGCAGCAGGATGCCGCGGGTCGGGTGCTCCCAGCGCACCAGCGCCTCGAACCGGTCCAGCGACGAGCCGTCGAGCGCCACGACCGGCTGGTAGTGGACGACGAACTGCTGCTCGAGCAGCGCCGTGCGCAGCTCGCTCTGCGCGAGGAGTCGCCCGGTGGCACGCGAGTGCATGGCGGGGTCGAAGAGGCTCGCCGTGCCACGCTCGGACTCCTTGGCGTGGTACATCGCGATGTCGGCGTCGCGCAGCACGTCCTCGGCGTCGCGGTAGCCCGTGGCGGAGGTCGCGATGCCGACGCTCGCGGTCACGCTCACCTCGTGGCCCGCGAGCACGACGGGTGCGGCGATCCGCTCCTGCATGCGCTCGACGACGTTGAGCACGGCCTCGTGGTCGAGGTCGTAGAGGAGCACCGCGAACTCGTCGCCGCCGAACCGGGCGGCCGTGTCGACCGCGCGCAGGTCGTCGCGCAGCCGGCCGCCGATCGTCGAGAGCAGCTCGTCGCCCACGAGGTGCCCGAGCGAGTCGTTGACCACCTTGAAGCCGTCGAGGTCGAGGAACACGACCGCGAAGCGCACCCCGCGACTGCGCTGGGCCTGCTCGACGGCCCACGAGAGCCGGTCGAGGAACAGGCGCCGGTTGGGCAGGCCCGTCACCGTGTCGTACATCGCCGCCTGGCGCAGCTGGTCCTCGAGCTCCTTGCGCGGGTGGATGTCCGCGAGCGAGCCGACGACGCGCCGCGCACGGGTGCCGGGCTCACCCTCCGGCACGGCCCGGGCGAGCAGCCACCGGTGCGAGCCGTCGGGCCGCACGACGCGGTGCTCGATCTCGAAGGGCCGGCCGTCGTCGACCGCGCTGCGCAGCCGGGCGCGCACCTGGACGAGGTCGTCGTGGTGCACGGTCCCGAGCCAGGGGAGGAGCTCGGGGGTGTCCTCGTCGCGCTCGTCGGGCGGACGGGGGTCGGTGGCCCGGTCGACGTCCGACCCGAGCACCTCCTGGCAGCGGTCGGAGTAGAAGCACTGCCCACCCGCCACGTCCCAGTCCCACAGCCCGTCGTGCGTGGCCGCGGAGGCGAGCGAGTACCGCTCCTCGCTGCGCCGCACCTCCTCGAGGAGCTCCCCCTGCTGGAGCGCGACGCCGAGCAGGGCCGCCCAGTGGTTGTAGGTCGCGCGGCCCGTCCCAGCCGTCGTGTCGACCGCGCCGATGACGCACAGGAAGCCGTGGTCACCGCTCGTGCCGCGCACGGGGATGACGAACGTCACCTCGTCCGCGGCGGCGTCGGCGTGGTCCATGACGGCCGCCGGCGGCAGCTGCTCGACCGCCAGCGTCGCGGGCAGGGGCGCGGTGAGCAGCCCGTGCGGGTCGTACAGGCCGGCGCTGCGCAGACGGCCCTGACCGGCCGGCCCGTCCCACAGGGCGAGGTAGCCGAGGCGCACCGAGACCTGGCTCAGCCAGCTGAGGGAGCTCGGGTCCGCACCGAGGTTGCCGAGCAGCCCCATGCCGACGTCGTACTGCTCGCCGAGCGAGATCGCCAGCTTGTCGGCGCGCTGCTGGCCCGCCACCGCGTGCAGGTGGGAGAGCACCACGGTGAGGCGCACGACGCAGCGTGTCGCGAGGTCGCTCGCGGCCGCGCGGGTGGCGTCGTCGTCCGCGAGGCCGCGGGTGAGCCGCACGAGCCCCGAGACGGCGGCGGTGGCGAGAGCCTCGACCGTCTCGGGCGACGGCGCCGTCGGGTAGAGCCCGTCGAGCAGCTGTGCCACGAGCAGGTCGAGCGCGTCGAGGTCGAACGGTCGCCACCGGCCCTGATCGTCCGTGACGAGGTCGGCGACGGCTGCGGCGATGATCGCGCCGTCGCGCGCGCCCTGCTCGGTCGCTCCCACCCCCGTGCCGGTCTCGGCGACACCGCAGCCGCACGAGCGCCGCGGTACGAGGGTCGCGGGCACCACGTGGCGCCCGTGCTCGACGTGCTCGCCGCGCAGCTCGGCGAGCAGGAGTCGCGCCGCCTGCGCACCGAGCTCCCCGATCTGCTGGTTGACGGTCGCGAGCGGTGGGGACGCGTGCCAGCCCGCCTCCACGTCGTCGAAGCCGACGACGGCGAGGTCCTCGGGGACGCGCACCCCGTGGGCACGCAGCCCGTCGACGAGGCCGAGGGCGATGCGGTCGGTCGAGGTCACGACCGCCGTGACGGGCGTGCTCCCGCCCAGCAGCGCGAGGACGCCGTCGACGGCGCTCGCACCGCCGGGTTCCACGTGGTCGATCGTGTGCACGTGGAGGTCCGCGGGCTGCGGGCCGTCGACGTCGTCGAGGAGCCCGTGGTCGCGCAGGCCCGCGAGGTAGCCCTCGTACCGCTCGTGCATGTCCGTCTGGGCGAGGTTGCCGACGAACGCCACGACGCGGTGGCCGTGCTCGGCCAGGTGCCCGACCGCCGCGCGGGTGCCGCCGCGGTTGTCCGCCACGACGAGCGCGGCGTCGACGTCCAGGTCGTTGCTCACCAGCACCACCGGCCGGCCCGTGGCGCGCAGGCGGCGCAGGTAGCCGGCCTCGGTGGCCTGTGCGACGGCGATGAAGCCGTCGAGCTGTTCCCAACCCACGGGCGCCGAGAGGTCCGGCGCCGGCACGAACTCGTCGCCCGACTGGCCGGCGTCGAGCGTCTGGAGCAACGTGACCCGGCCGCCGGCGGCAGCCACCTCGCGGACCACCCCGGCGAGCACGTCGCCGAAGTAGAAGCCGCCCGTGATGGGCGACAGCACGCCGATGTGGGTCATCTCGTCCTCTGGTCGTGCGGTGGCTGGCCACCCGTGCGGGTCGGTACTGCTGGGTCTATCGGCATGTCCGACGCCGTTCACGAGCCCTGGGGTCAGGGCGCCGACGCCGCGAGCGCTCGCCCGAGCAGCGCGCCGGCCTCGCCGCCCGGCAGGGCGCGGGCGTAGAGCCAGCCCTGCGCGTTGCCGCAGCCCATCCGCGCGAGCTGGTCCGCCTGCCGCTCCGTCTCGACGCACTCGGCGACGACGTCGAGGCCCAGCACCGCACCGATCTCGACGATGATCCGGACGAGCTCGGTGGTCTGACGGTCGTCCCCCAGCTCGCGGATGAACGAGCCGTCGATCTTCAGCGCGTCGACCGGGAAGCTGCGCAGCGCGTGCAGGGACGACTGGCCGGTGCCGAAGTCGTCGATGTGGAGCTTGACCCCGAGCGCGCGCAGGTCGGTCATCACCGCCCGGGCGAGCGCGGGGTCATCCATGATCACCGTCTCGGTGATCTCGAGGACGAGGTGCGCGGGGTCGACGTCGTGGCGCTCGAGCGCCTCGCGCACCGTGCGCGCCAGACCGCGTGACCAGAACTCGTGGTGCGAGAGGTTGACCGAGACCGTCGCCGTCACGTCGTGCTCGTGGCGCCACGCCGCGACCTGACGGCACACCTCGTCCAGGACCCACTGGCCCAGCGCGACGACGGTGGTGTTCTCCTCCATCGCCGGCAGGAACGCGCCGGGCAGCAGGAGCCCGCGCTCGGGGTGCTCCCACCGCACGAGGGCCTCGAAGTGCGCGAGCGCCGTGCCGTCGAGCGCGACGATCGGCTGGTAGTGCACGACGAACTGGTCGCTCGCCAGCGCGGTGCGCAGCTCGGCCCGCGCCCGCAGCCGGCCGCTCGCCCGGGCGTGCATCTCGGGGTCGAACACCGACGCGCTGCCGCGTTCGGTGCCCTTCGCGTCGTACATCGCGATGTCCGCGTCGCGCAGCACGTCCTCGGGATCGGTGTAGCCGGACTCCGACGTGGCGATCCCGACGCTCGCCGTGACGCTGACCTCGTGGCCGGCGAGCAGCACCGGCTCCGCGATGCACTCCTGGATGCGCCGGGCGATGACGAGCACCTCGTCGGGGATCGGGTCGGAGAGGAGGACGGCGAACTCGTCGCCGCCGAACCGCGCGGCGGTGTCCACCGAGCGCAGGACGGACCGCAGCCGGTTCCCGACCGTCACGAGCAGCTGGTCCCCGACGAGGTGCCCCAGCGAGTCGTTGACCAGCTTGAAGCCGTCGAGGTCGAGGAAGACGACCGCGAACCGCGCGTCGCGCCGCCGCGTGCGCTGCTGGACGGCGTGGGTCAGGCGGTCGAGGAAGAGCCGCCGGTTCGGCAGGCCGGTGACCTGGTCGTACAGGGCCGCGTGGCGCAGGCGCTCCTCGAGCTCTCGCCGCTCGCTGATGTCGGTGAGCGACCCGACGAGCCGGCCGGCGACGGCACCCTCCCCGGCCACGGCCAGGCACCGGCTGAGGAGCCACTGCCCTCTGCCCTCGCGGGCGCCGGTGCGCGCCGTCCGGAACTCCACCTCGACCGCCGTCCCCGTCTGCCGGCGCGCCTCGGCCATGGCCTCGCTGACCCGCGGGCGGTCCTCGGGGTGCACGAGGCTCGTCCAGCTGCGCAGGTCCGGGTGATCGTCCTCGGAGAGCCCGAGCAGGTCGCGGCACCGGTCGGACAGGTACTCCCGGCCCGTGCGCAGGTCGACGTCCCACAGCCCGTCGTGCGCCGCCTCGGCGACGAGCGCGTAGCGCTCCTCGCTCGCGTGCACAGCGACCTGGAGCGCCTGCTGCTCGAGCGCCGACGCGAGGAGGGTCGCCCAGTGGTGGTAGGTCTCGCGCGCCGACGTCGTCTCGATCTCCGCCACCAGCGCGAGCAGGCCCCAGTCCCGGTCGTGGCTGCGCACGGGGACGACGTAGGTGAGCTGACGGGCCTCGGCCCGGGCGCTCGCGATCAGCGCGCGTGGCGGGAACTGCTCGACCGGCGCCGTGTCCCCGACGCGGACGTCCAGGACGTCGCCGGGGTCGTGCACCCCTGCCACCACCAGGCCGCCGTCGGGCTCCCAGGTCGCGAGCACGGCGCTGCGCACGTGGGTCCCCGCCAGCCAGCCGAGCTCGCTGGGGTCGCCCACGTGTGCGTCCAGGAGGCCGACGTCGACGCCGAACTGCTCGTCGAGCATGAGCTCGACCGCGGCCGACTGCCTCAGGAAGGCCGCCGCCTGGACGTCGCGCAGGCCCGCGAGCAGGATCGCGGCGCTCTCGGTCGGTGCGGTGCTGCGGACGTACTCGTCGAGGGCGCGCGTCACGGCGCGCAGGGCCTGGGCGCGCGGTGCCCAGCGCAGGAGGACCGTGCCGAGCTCCTCGACGTCGGCCGCGGTCGTGGCGGTGCCCGCGGCGGTGAGCTCGTCCGCTCGGGCGACCAGCTCCTGGGAGCGCTCGGTGACCTCGGCGTCGTGCGTGGCGCCACCCGTGGTGAGGGCACGGCGCAGCCTGTCGAG
>CAUQTR010000096.1:0-6643 GCA_963521045.1 uncultured Actinotalea sp. | reverse complement strand
TCGCCGAGCGGCTGCTCGTCAAGGCGGAGCCGCCGGCGGGCGCGCTCCGGGTCGCCGGGACCCCGGCCGTCCGGTCGGCGCGGCGGGAGCCGGGGATCCCCCACCCCGCGTGGGCGGACGCACTGACCGAACGGGAGGCAGAGGTCGCCCTGGTCATCGCGGACGGCGCGTCGAACCGCCTCGCAGCCCGGCGCCTGGGGCTGTCCGAGCGGACGGTCGAGGTCCACCTCACGAACATCTTCCGCAAGCTGGGCATCGGATCCCGCACCGAGCTCGCGCTGCTGGTCTCGCGCTCCGAGCGCGCGGTCTGACCGGGCCGTCGGGCTACGGGATTCCCCGTAGCACTGGGGCGCGCCGAGCAGCAGACCTCCACCGCGGAGCGGTCGCTACGAGGGATCCCCGAGGTACACGGGTGGCACCCCGTTCCTACGCTGGCGCCCGTCGCGCGGCGACGCTGCAGCCAAGAGTCGGCACGCCTGAGGGGGCGCCGAGCGCGTGCCAGCCGCACGGCGACCCGTCCCATGAGGAGGAGACTCTCGATGAAGCGAATCCGTGCGGCCGTGGTGGCCGCCGCGCTCGGCGCGCTGCTGGTGGTCCCGGCCACCGGCGCCGCGAGCGCACCAGCACCGGCAGGGCCGGTGCGCGCCGCCGTCGCCTGTACGGCCCCGGCGTACTCCGCCGGCACCGTGTACACCGGCGGCACCCAGGTGACCCATGGCGGCCACCTGTGGAACGCCCGGTGGTGGACCCAGGGCGAGACGCCGAGCACCGGCGGATCGGGCGTCTGGGCCGACCTCGGCACCTGCACCACGTCGCCGGACCCCGACCCGGAGCCCGGCGAGTGCACGGCGACCGCGTGGTCCGCGACCGCGGTCTACACCGGCAGTGCCCGCGTCTCCTACAACGGCCGCGAGTGGCAGGCCCGCTGGTGGACGCAGGGTGAGGCGCCGAGCGCCGGCGGCTCCGGCGTGTGGACGGACCTCGGCGCCTGCGCCGCGGACCCGGACCCGGACCCGGACCCGGATCCCGACCCCGACCCCGACCCCGACCCGGACCCGTCCGAGCCCGGTGAGTACGTCGTCGGCTACTTCGCGCAGTGGGGCACCTACGCGCGCAACTACCAGGTCAAGGACATCGAGACCTCGGGCTCGGCCGACCAGCTGACGCACATCATGTACGCCTTCGGCAACGTCCAGAACGGTCAGTGCACCCTCGGCGACTCGTACGCGGACACCGACAAGGCGTTCACCGCGGCCCAGAGCGTCGACGGCGTCGCCGACACCTGGGACCAGCCGCTGCGGGGCAACTTCAACCAGCTCCGTGAGCTCAAGGCGCTGCACCCCGACCTCAAGGTCATCTGGTCGTTCGGCGGCTGGACCTGGTCCGGCGGCTTCGGCCAGGCCGCGCAGAACCCGGCCGCGTTCGCGCAGTCGTGCCACGACCTCGTGGAGGACCCGCGGTGGGCCGACGTCTTCGACGGCATCGACATCGACTGGGAGTACCCGAACGCGTGCGGACTGAGCTGTGACACGAGCGGCCGCGAGGCGTTCCCGAACCTCATGCGCGCCCTGCGCACGGAGTTCGGCCAGGACGCGCTCGTCACCGCCGCCATCACGGCGGACGGCACCAGCGGCGGCAAGATCGAGGCCGCCAACTACGCTGGCGCCGCGCAGTACGTCGACTTCTACATGCCGATGACGTACGACTTCTTCGGGGCGTTCGCACCCAACGGCCCGACGGCGCCGCACTCGCCGCTGACGTCCTACCCGGGCATCCCGACGCAGGGCTTCGACTCGTCGACGGCGATCTCCAAGCTCCGCAGCCTGGGCATCCCGTCCGACAAGCTGCTGCTCGGCATCGGCTTCTACGGCCGCGGCTGGAACGGCGTCACGCAGTCGGCGCCCGGCGGCTCCGCGTCCGGCCCGGCGCCGGGCATGTACGAGCAGGGGATCGAGGACTACGAGGTCCTCAAGTCCCGCTGCCCGGCGACCGGCACGGTCGGCGGTACGGCGTACGCCCACTGCGGCACCCAGTGGTGGAGCTACGACACCCCGCAGACCATCGCGGGCAAGATGGACTACGCCCAGCAGCAGGGCCTCGCCGGGGCCTTCTTCTGGGAGCTGTCCGGTGACACGCCCGACGGCGAGCTGATCCGCTCGATCAGCCGCGGCCTGGAGTGACCGGCCTGAAGTGACTGGCCGGCAGTGACTGGCCGGCAGTGACCAGCCTGGAGTGACACAGGCTGACTGAGCTGGGACCCGGAGGGGCCGGACGCGCGACGTCCGGTCCCTCCGGCGCGCCGGGCCGCGGCCGGTCCCGCACCTGCCGCGACCGGACCGGGGAGGATGGTCCCGTGCCCCAGGAGCCCGAGCAGCCTGCCGAACCGGCCCCCGCCCCACCCGGGCCAGGTCGGCCGGTACCGCCCACGCCGGCCACCCCGCGGCATGCCGAGGACGCGCTCGAGCCCGTCGAGCTCATCCGGCAGTCGGGCGCCGTGCTGCGGATGGGCAAGGCGATGCTCTCGTCCGGCACCGGCAGCTACCGCGTGAAGACGGCGATGGAGCAGGTGGCGCGCGCGTTCGGCCTCGACCGGCACGAGGCCCACGTGACCCTCACCGAGATCACGGCCACGTCCCACCGCGGGGCCATCTTCCGCACCGAGGTCGCGGAGGTCCGCACGGTCGGCGTCAACGCGAACCGTCTGGGCGAGCTCACGCACCTCGCCAACCGCCTGCGGCCCGGCGCGACGGTGGACGAGGTCAACCGCGAGCTCGACCGGATCGAGGCGCTCGGCCCGCTGTACCCGGCGCTCGCCAACGCCCTCTTCGCCGCCGTCGCGTGCGGCGCGTTCGCCTACCTCAACAACGGCGGCCCGGTCGAGGTGATCGGGGTCTTCCTCGCCGCCGGGCTCGGCCAGCTCGTCCGGC
The DNA here is from genome assembly GCA_963521045.1 of uncultured Actinotalea sp. Lineage (GTDB taxonomy): Bacteria > Actinomycetota > Actinomycetes > Actinomycetales > Cellulomonadaceae > Actinotalea. The sequence continues at coordinate 3,716 of CAUQTR010000096.1, read as the reverse complement.
GGGCCATGCTGCACCGCAAGCTCAACCAGTTCGGGGCGGCGATGGTCGCGGCGGCCGTGGCGTGCTTCGCCTACCTCGGCTTCGTCACGGCGCTCGACGTCGCCGGGGGCGCGGGCTCCTCGCACGAGGCGGGCTTCATCTCGGCGGTCCTGTTCCTCGTCCCGGGCTTCCCGCTCGTGACGGGGGCGCTCGACCTCGCCAAGATGGACTTCTCCGCCGGCGTCGCGCGGATCACGTACGCGATGCTCATCCTGCTGTCCGCCGCGATCTCCGTGTGGGCGGTGACGTGGGTGACCGGCCTCGACACCGGGGCGGTGCCGCCGCCGGAGGCTCCGTTCTGGCTCCAGCTCGCGCTCCGCACGCTCGCGAGCGCGCTCGGCGTCCTCGGGTTCGCCCTGATGTTCAACTCGCCGGTGCGGATGGCCCTGGGCGCGACGGCGATCGGGGCGGTCGCGAACGTGCTGCGCCTCCAGCTCGCGGACCTCGGCGTGGCCATGCAGGCGGCCACGATGCTCGCCACGCTCGTCGTCGGGCTGCTCGCCGCGTGGGTCGCCCCCGCACTGAAGGTCCCCCGGATCACGGTGTCCGTACCGGCCGTCGTGATCATGGTGCCCGGCGCGGCCGTCTACCGCGCCGTCGTCGGGCTCAACAACGGCGACGTCGACGCGGCTGTGACGGCCGGCGTGCAGGCCGTGTTCGTCGTCGTCTCGATCGCCATCGGGCTCGCCGTCGGCCGGGTGCTGACGGACCGCGCGTGGGCCTTCGAGCGCTGATCGCGAGGGTGGAGCCGCAGGTCAGCACGCGCTTTGCCCCTCGTCACGTTGCCCGGGTACCCTGACCTGCACACTGGAGACGTCGCATAGTCAGGTCTAGTGCGCGACCCTGCTAAGGTCGTGAAGGGGCAACCCTTCCGTGGGTTCAAATCCCACCGTCTCCGCTCTTTTCCTTCGGACGTTCTCCGAACCGCCCGGACCCGCACGCGCGAGTCCGGGCGTTGCTGTGTGCGGGCCGGCTGGGTGCGGCCCGGCGCGTCATCCTCCGCTACGGGGAATCCACAGCAGACCGGCGCCGTCGCTCGGGGTAGGAAGGTCCCCGAGTGACACGTGTCCGTCGCGTGCGCTCGCGGTGACTCCCGAGAGACGAGGAACGTCCCATGCGCCCATCCCGTCCGAGCAGCGTCGCTCGGCGTCTGCGGTCCGCCGTGCTCGTGGCTGTCGCCGCCGCCGCGGCCGTGCCGCTCTCCCTGCTCACGGCGGTCGCCCCCGCGCAGGCCGCCGTGCCGCCACCGCCCAGCGGCTTCACCACCGTGTTCAGCGACGACTTCACCGCACCGGCGAACACCGGTCTGGACCGCTCGCGGTGGCTCTACGACATCGGTCACGGCTACCCCGGCGGCGCCGCCAACTGGGGCACCGGCGAGATCGAGTACATGACCGACAGCACCGCGAACGTCTACCACGACGGCGCCGGCCGGCTCGCGATCAAGCCGATCCGGGATGCGAGCGGCGGCTGGACGTCCGGCCGCATCGAGACGCAGCGCACGAACTTCGAGGCGCCGGCGGGCGGGGTGCTCCGGGTGGAGGCGTCCATCCAGCAGCCCGACGTGACGACGTCGAACGGCGCGGGCTACTGGCCGGCGTTCTGGATGCTCGGCGCCGAGGCGCGCACCAACGCCGCGACGACGTGGCCGCGCATCGGCGAGATCGACATCCTCGAGAACATCAACGGCCGGCCGAGCCACTTCGCCGCGATGCACTGCGGCACCGCACCGGGCGGGCCGTGCAACGAGTTCACCGGCATCGGCTCCGGCGAGCGGGCGTGCCCCGGCTGCAGCACGAGCTTCCACACGTACGGCGTGGAGGTCGACCGCAGCGTCAGCCCCGAGCAGGTCCGCTACTACCGCGACGGCGTCAACTACTACACGATCTCCGCGAACCAGATGGATGCCACGACGTGGGCGAACGCGGTGCACCACGGCTTCTTCCTCATCTTCAACGTGGCGATCGGCGGCGGCTTCCCCGACGCCTTCGGCGGCGGCCCGAACGGCTCGACGGTGTCGGGCCGGCCGATGCTCGTCGACTGGGTCCAGGTCTCGACGCGCGGCGGGGGCGGCACCGGGCCGACGCCGGGCGCGTCCGGGCCCATCCGCTCCGCCGCGGCCAACAAGTGCCTCGACGTCGCCGGGGGCAGCAGCGCCAACGGCACCGCCGTCCAGCTCTACGAGTGCAACGGCTCGGCCGCGCAGCAGTGGACGGCCTGGTCGGACGGCACGCTGCGCGCGTTAGGCAAGTGCCTCGACGTCGACGCCTGGGGCACGGCCAACGGGAGCAGGCTCATCCTCTGGGACTGCGGCAACAACCAGGGGAACCAGCGCTGGGAGCGGTCGGGCAACGCCTACCGCAACCCCGCGTCGGGCCGCTGCCTCGACAACCCGAACGGGACGGCGACCGACCGCAACCGCATCCAGATCTGGGACTGCTACGGCAACGCCGCGCAGACGTGGTCGACGCCGGGCGGGGCGGTGCCGGGCACGGGCGGCGGCACGGGCGGCACCGTGAGCGCGACGTCGACCATCCAGGCGGAGCGTTTCAGCGGCCAGTCCGGGACCTTCACCGAGACGACGTCGGACACCGGTGGCGGCCAGAACATCGGCGCCATCGGCAACGGCGACTGGCTGCGGTTCGACGGCGTCGACTTCGGGACCTCGGGCCTGCGCACGTTCGACGCGCGGGTCGCCTCGGGCGCCGGCCCGGGCGTGAGCGGGATCGTCGAGGTGCGCCTCGACGGCCTGACCAACCCCGTGGCCGGCAGCTTCTCGGTCGCGAGCACCGGTGGATGGCAGAGCTGGCGGAACGTGCCCGCCGCGATCACGGCGACGACCGGCACGCACACCGTCTACCTGCGTTTCGTCACCGGCTCGGGGCAGGACTTCGTCAACGTCAACTGGTTCACGTTCCGCTGACGCTCGGCTGCCCTACGCTGCGGCGTCATGACCGACCTCCTCGACGGTGCCCGGCTGCTGCTGCGCGGGTGGGGCTACTGGCGGCGTCGGCCGACGGCGATGGCGTGGGGCCTGGTGCCCGCCGCCGTCGCGGGCACGCTCGTCCTCGTCGCACTCGTGGTGCTCGTGCTCAACCTCGGTCGGGTCGGCGACCTCGTCACGGGGTTCGCCGACGGGTGGGCCCAGCCGTGGCAGCAGGTCGTCGAGCTCGGGGCCCAGGTGCTCGTCCTCGCGGCCGCGATCGTGCTCGTCGTCGTGACGTTCACGGGCCTGACCCTCGCGATCGGCGAGCCGTTCTACGACCGCATCTGGCGCGCGGTGGAGCAGTCCGAGACCGGGACCGTGCCCGTCGGTGACACGGGCTTCTGGCGCGGCGCCGTCGACGGGCTCGCGATGGTGGCCCGGGGCCTGGCCGTGGCCGTGGTCGCGGGCCTGCTCGGGCTCGTGCCCGTGGTGGGTGCGGTGCTGGGCTGGGTGGTGGGCCTCCTCCTCACCGGCTGGGTGCTCGCGCACGAGCTCACCACCCGCGCGCTCGTCTCGCGGGGGATCGAGCGCCGGGACCGCAACCGCCTCATCCGGGCGCACCGGATGCGCGCGGTCGGCTTCGGGGCGGCGACCCAGCTGTGCTTCCTCGTGCCGGGTGGCGCGGTCGCCACGATGCCGGCGGCCATCGCCGGGTCGACGCTGCTCGCCCACAGCCTGCTCGGCGCCGGCC
>CAUQTR010000095.1:0-6657 GCA_963521045.1 uncultured Actinotalea sp. | reverse complement strand
CATGAAGATGCTGGTTTCCACACCGGCGGCCGGGTCGTTACCGGCGGCAGCGGCCTGGTCGAGCAGCAGGTTGGGCAGGGCGTTGGTGTTACGGATGAACTGGCGCAACGAGCCCTGGCCCGTGCTGAGCGTGTTCACAATGGTGGAGAAGTTGAAGCCAAAATCTACCCCGTTGATCTGAGCCGAGCTGCCGAAAGTAATGGTAGCCACCGACTGCGGCGTCTGCGTGGTGGTGGTCAGCGCCCCCAGCGACTGGCTGCCGGTGTTAGCGGCTGCGTCCGTCAGCTGCGGGGCCTCACCACCTACGCGGTTGAGGTCATCGGCTCCGGCCTGGGTGCGGAACGTCTGCACTGGCAGTAGGCCGGTGGTTTGCGCGGCCCGGGCTGAGCGGATCGTGCTGTTCACTACACGCACCGTATAGGTGGTGCCACTGTTCGAAATAATGCCCGAGAAGCCGTACAGGCCATCGGAGCCGCTGGTGGTGGTAGCTACCAGCGCGCCGGTGTTGTTGTACAGCTCCACGGTGGCCCCGGCCGCGCCGGTAGCCGAGCCGTCGCCGTCCGGCGATATGCCCGAGGCCTGGGCGCTGGCCTCTGCCGTAGCATAAGGCCGACCAGCACCGCCGCCGTAATTTACATCATCAAAAACGCGGCCGGCAATATCAAACACGGGCTCTACGCGCACGTTGGCGGCGGGCAGCGTACCGTCGTTGTTGGCCGTCCGCGGGTCACTGTCGCCGTCGGCCGTCGAGATGGACGCACGCACGCGCGCCGACCTCGTGAGCGAGGCGGACGGCACAGCCCCCGGGCACGACGCCCCTCTCGTCGGCCGGCTCGACCCGCTCACGGACGACGTCGTGCCGTGGTCGGGACCGCGCGTCGTCGTCGTGCCGCACTCGGCGCACTGCCGCGGCTCCGTCGCCCTCCTGCTGCCCGACGCCGGGGTGCTGCTGGCCGGCGACCTCCTCTCGGACGTCGAGCTGCCGCTGCTCGACCTCGAGGCGGCGGACCCGCTCGGCACCTACGCCGCCGCGCTGGACGCGCTCGAGGCGGTCGTGCGCCGGTGGTCCGTCTCGGTCCTCGTCCCCGGGCACGGCACGCCGACGGACGCTGCCGGCCTCGCCGCCCGGATGGCAGCCGACCGGGCCTACCTCGCCCACCTGGGCGGGTTGGTCGGGTCACCGCCGCCGGCCGACCCACGGGTGGCCGACGACGCGGCGGGACCCGCCGACGCCCGGTGCGTGGATCCCGAGCAGCAGGCCCACCACGAGCGGCAGCTCGCCACCCTCCGTGCCGCCCGCTGAGCGGGACGGCGCCGGGCGGGAGGGTCGGGTGCTGCGGCGGCCCGGACGACGTCGGCCACGCCGTGGGTGGTCAGGCGGTGAGGGTCGGGCCCGGCTCCGCCGCCTCGGCGAAGAGGTCCTCGAGGCCGAGCAGCTGGAGCACGTCGGTGACGAGCGACGGGGCGTTGCGCAGGGTGACCGGGAGGCCCTCCTCGCGCCCGACGCGCAGGAACTGGATGAGGAAGGCGATGCCGGTGGAGTCGATGAAGGTCACCTCCCCGGCGTCGAGCACGACGGGGAGGTCACGGGTCAGTGCCCGGCTGAGCGCGGTGCTCGCCTGCTCGCGCAGCGCGTCGTCGATCTCGCCCCAGAGGTGCGCGACGGTGGTCTCGGCGGTCTCCGCGACCGTGATCCCCCCGACGGCGTGCTCGTTGCCACCCATGGGTCACCGGCCTCCTGATGCTTGCCGGCGGCGGGCCGGTGTGTCGTCGTCGCCGCCCCGGCATCGTCGCTGGACGGGGGAAGCGAGTCCGAATCTACCGTCGGCGCGCGCCGGACGCATCGCGGGAGCGCTCCCCTGGGCGGGCTTCACCCGGCCGACAAGGAGGGCAGGCCCATCACCCGGGCGGGCCACCGCGCGGCGACTGGTCCGAGTCCGCGTTGCGGGTGCGCAGCGCCTCACCGAGCTGGCGCCCCTGCGTCCGGACGAGCCGTTCGTAGCTCTGGAGCATGGCCTCGACGCGTTCGGGAGGCGCGCCGCCGTCCCTCGCGGCGCGCCACGCGTCGCGGGCGGCACGGATGTCGGCGTCCGTCACGTCGATCGTCCAGCGCGGGTCCATATGTCCGAGTGTGCGGGTTCCGCCCCATTTCGGCGTCTTTTCACACCCGAAAGCGTGACGGGAACGTCGCCGATCGTGCTCGCTAGACCGTCCGGACGGGTGCACCCGGGGCCCAAAGGCCTGCCGGACGGCCGGCACGCACCCACCGCCGGGTGCGCGCCTACGCTTCGTGGGTGGCCGACACCTGCGTCTCCCGCGTCCCCGTCTTCGCCGGTCTCTCGGCCGACGACCGACGGCGGGTGGCGGGGCTGGCGCGCCCCACGCGTCTTCGAGCCAGGGAGCGTGCGCACTCCGCCGGCGACGAGGATCCCCGGCTCATGGTGGTGCACACCGGTCGCCTCAAGATCTTCCGGCTGTCCGCCGACGGGTCCGAGCAGATCGTCCGGGTGCTGGGCCCCGGCGAGCTCGTCGGTGAGACGTCGGTCCTCACCGGTCAGCGACCCGACGACTACGCCGTCGCGCTGGAGGACTGCCAGCTCTGCGTGTTCCGCCATGGCGACCTCCGCGACCTCATCACCCGGCACCCGGAGATCGGCTGGCGGATGCTGGCGACGCTGAGCCAGCGCCTCGCCGACACCGAACGCAGGCTCAGCTCGCTGACCAGCCGCGACGTCGAGAGCCGGCTCGCCGAGTACCTGCTCGGCCTGCCGAGCACCTGGCGCGGCGACCTCGCCACGGTGACCCTGCCCCTGGCGAAGAAGGACGTGGCCTCCCTGCTCGGCACGTCCCCCGAGAGCCTGAGCCGGGCGCTGGCGAGCCTCGCCCGGGACGGTCTGATCACGATCGGCGCCGGTCGGTCGGTGTCGATCACGCAGACGGAGCAGCTGCAGCGGCTCGTCGACGGGGCCTGACTGCCCCGGAGCGCCGCAGTCCCAGGCGGCGCGTGACCACCGCCTCGAGAGAGCCGGCGGGGACGAAGGGGGCGTCCCAGACGCGTGAGTCGTCGGAGACGGCCGGGTCGTCGCCGGCCATGAAGTAGCTCGCCGCGGGCACCCGCCAGGCCTGGGTGAGGGCTCCCTGGATCCGGCGGCGCCCGTCGACCGACGTCCCGTTGACGAACAGGCGGCCGGACTCCAGCTCGACGAGGTCCCCCGGCACGCCGACCACACGCTTGACCATCCGCAGGCCGTCGCGCCGGAACACGACGACGTCGCGACGCTCCACCCGCCCCCGGGCTCGCCCGACCGGCCGCGCGAGCAGCAGGTCGGACGAGCGGTAGGTGGGGGCCATGGAGCCGCCGACCACCCTGACCAGGCCGATCACCACCCTGGGCCTAGCGCGCACCGCTGAGCTCATGACCGTGCTCATGAGCGTGCGCGTGGTCGTCCTGCTGGTGGTCGTGGTCGTGGTCCTCACCCTCGGCGTAGGTGAAGAACGCGACGTAGCTGGCCAGGTAGCGGCGGCCGGCGGCGACGTCGTCGACGTCGACGTCCTTGGCCGCCAGCACGGCCCGGAAGCGGCGGTCGAGCTCGGCTCGGCGCTCCGCCGGGACCAGCTCGAGCAGCGCGGCGGCACTCCCCTGCGCGACGGCCTCGTCGGCCGCGGTGACGATCGGGTCGAGGGTGCCCGCCGGCTGGATGCCGGTGAACCCGACGCCCTCACCCTGCCGATGAATGCGGACCAACGTCTCCAGGAACAGGCGGTCGGCCAGCTCGGCGGCGTCGGCCCCGAGAGCGCGGACCCCGATCGCCTTGTCGAAGACCCCACGCAGCTCCGGCTCGCCGTCGGCGGGGATCCACCGGAGGGCGTAGTTGATGTTGCCCGTCGCGAGCGCCCGGTGCCCGTCCGCGACGGCCGGGCCGTCCGCGGTGTCGCAGTGGGCCTCCGCGCGGACGGGCTTCAACGCTGCCAGCAGGCTGACGAGGGCGGGGATGCGGTTGATGACCATGGGGTCCTCCTCGGTTCGGTGGACCGCACGCTAGGAGGGGCGCCACCGCGGCGCCTTGACGCAGATCAAGCCGCGCACGCGGCGGCGCGGCCGGGCGGCTCCCGGCCGTCATCCGGGCCGTCACCGGGCCGTCGCGGGACGTCGCCCTGGCGGGAGGGGTGGATGAGTCGGCCGGTACGCCGGGTTCTGTCCCCGCACCCGGTTACCCCGGTGCGGGTGGCGGCCATCCCTCTACGACGTACGTTGCCGCACGCCTCCAGCGGCCTACCCGGGAGCTCGGGCGAGCAGCCCTCGAACGCTCCCTGTCTGGCCTTGCTCCAGGTGGGGTTTACCGAGCCGCACCGGTCGCCCGGTGCGCTGGTGGTCTCTTACACCACCGTTTCACCCTTACCCCGTCCCCGGCCGGAGCCGGGTGCGGGGCGGTCTTCTCTCTGTGGCACTGTCCCGCGGGTCGCCCCGGGTGGGTGTTACCCACCACCTCGCTCTGCGGAGCCCGGACGTTCCTCGGCACCGGTTGCCCGGTGACGCGACCGCCTGGCCGACTCATCCACCGTCCAGGCTACCGGCCGGGCGCGTCCGGGCGGACCAGCCGTCCGCACCGGTGCGGACAGGGCCCGGACGACGCAGCCGGACCTCCTCCGGCGCGACTACCCTGCGACGGTGCTCGTGCTCCTCCCGCCGTCCGAGGGCAAGACGGCCCCCGAGCACGGCGCTCCCCTGGACCTCGGCGCGATCAGCGGGGGCCGCCGCCTCACCGCCCACCGCCGCCGCGTGCTCACGGCCCTGGTCCGGACCAGCCGCGGCAAGGACGCGGTCTCCGTGCTCGGCGTCGGTCCCTCGCTGGCCGGCGACGTCGCCCGCAACGTCCACCTGCGCACGGCGCCCACCGCGCCCGCGCGCGAGGTCTACACGGGCGTCCTCTTCGGCGCCGCCCGCCTGACCGACCTGCCCGACGACGCCGTCGTGCGCGCGGACCGCGTCGTGCGCGTCTTCTCGGGGCTGTGGGGCGCGCTCACCCCGGCGGACCCCATCCCCGCCTACCGGCTGTCGATGGGCACCGACCTGCCCGGCGTGGGACCGCTCGCCCGCACGTGGCGCGAGCCGCTCGCGCGCGAGCTGGACGCCGTCGCCCGGGAGCGGCTCGTGGTCGACTGCCGGTCGGCACCCTACGCGGCGGCCTGGACCTCGCCCGCCGGGCCGGGGCACGTGACGGTGACCGTGCTGCGCGAGGAGGCGGGCCGGCGCACGGTCGTCTCGCACTGGGCCAAGCACGCGCGTGGCCTGCTCACGCGGCACCTCGTGACGCGGTCCGGTGCGGAGCCGGGATCCCCCGCCGACCTGCTGGACGCCGCGGGCGAGCTCGTGGGGGGCGACCTGCTCGACGCGGCGCTGCGGCCTGGGCGCCGGGCGGGCACCCACGAGCTCCAGCTGGTCGTCGGTTGAGGGACGCCGCTCCCCTGACCTGACCCGGGCTCCGGCCCTGCGGCCGGGCGCGTCACAGGTCGGTGGGCATCCCCACGACCGTGACCTCGCGCTCGCCGTCAGCCCACAGACGCAGGATGGTCAGGGACGCGGGGCCGACGCGCACCGAGGCCCAGACCGACGAGGGCGCCCCGAGCGTCAGACCGATGGCCGCACGGATCGTGACCGAGTGCGCGACGACGACGACCGTCCGGTCGACGCCCTCGTCACGCAGCCGCTCGAGCGCCCCGGAGACGCGCACGCCCACGTCCTCGATGGACTCGCCGCCCGGTGCGGGGAACGCCGCGTCCACGTGCCAGCGCTGGAGGTCGCCGGGCCAGCGCTCCTCGATCTGCTCGGACGTGAGCCCTTCCCAGGCGCCGAAGTCGCACTCGGCGACGGCCGGGTCGAGCACCACGGAGAGGCCGAGCCGGCGGCTCACCGCACGCGCGGTCTCCTGGGTGCGGACCATCGGGGACGCGACCAGGGCGCTCGGGTGCGGGAGGTCCGGCCACAGCCCGCGGCCGATCCGGAAGACCGTGTCGGCGGCCTTCGCCGCCTGGATCCGGCCCGTCGAGGTCAGCGACGGCCCGGGCACCGCGCCGCCCGAGTACGCCTTGGACGCCGTCATCTCGGTCTCGCCGTGGCGCACGAGCACCACGGTCAGCGGCTCGGCGTCGTCGAACCGCATGGCGGCACCGGACGGGCGTCGCGCGCGTGCCGCCTTCCGAGGCCCCGCGGCCGGGGGCGTGCCGTCCTCACCGGTGGCGCTGCGACCGCCGCCCTCCCCCGTGGCGTCGGGGTGGTCGCGCCACACGCCCTCGCGCGCATCCATCGCCTCGTTGGCGAGCGCGTCGGCGGCGCCGTTCTCGGCGCGCGGCACCCACGTGTACGTGACCTGGCCAGCCGGCAGCACGCCGCGCGCCTGCTCGGCGAGCCGCTTCATGTCCGCGTGCTTGATCTGCCACCGCCCGGACATCTGCTCGACGACGAGCTTCGAGTCGAGCCGCGCCTCGACCTGGGCGTCCGGGTCGATCTCGCGCGCCGCCTCGAGCCCGGCCACGAGGCCCGAGTACTCGGCGACGTTGTTCGACGCGAAGCCCAGGTACCCCGCCCGCTCGGCGAGCAGAGCGCCCGTCGCCGCGTCCCGCACGACGGCGCCCCAGCCGGCCGGCCCGGGGTTGCCG
>CAUQTR010000094.1:0-6731 GCA_963521045.1 uncultured Actinotalea sp. | reverse complement strand
CGGCGGCGTCCGCCGCGGGCTGAGTCCGTGCCGGCGCGGCGTCGCCCGGCTCAGCCGGCGGCCGACGAGGCCAGCGCCACGGCGGCGAAGTGGCAGAAGAAGCCGATCACCGTGAGCACGTGGAAGATCTCGTGGAACCCGAACCAGCGCGGGCTCGGGTTGGGGCGCTTCGTGCCGTAGACGACGGCGCCCACCGTGTAGGCGAGCCCGCCCAGCGCCACGAGCCAGACGATGGCCGGGCCGTGGGTGCTCTGCCAGAACTGCGGCATGAAGCCCACCGACACCCAGCCGAGGGCGATGTACACGGGCACGTAGAGCCAGCGCGGCGCGTCGAGCCAGAAGACCCGCGCGAGCGTGCCCAGGATGGCGCCGGTCCAGGAGACGACGAGCAGCAGGCGGGCGAGCTCGGGCTCCAGCAGCAGGACGGCCAGCGGCGTCCCGGTCCCGGCGATGATGAGGAAGATGTTGGTGTGGTCGAGCCGCCGCAGCACGGCGGCCACACGCGGCGACCACGTGCCCCGGTGGTACACCGCACTCGTCCCGAAGAGGAGGATGGCGCTCAGCCCGAAGACCGCCGTCGAGGCCTTGGCCGCGGTCGTGGGCGCGAGCGCGACGAGCACGACGGCGCCGATCACCGCGAGCGGAGCGGTGCCGGCGTGCACCCAGCCCCGGAGGCGGGGCTTGACGGCGTCGGCCAGGTCGGCAGCCATCGATCTCCTTCGTGCGGCGTGTGCTCCGTGCGGGTTGCCCCCTGACGGGCACCCCGCCGGGCGGGTGGGGTCGTGCGAGCGGGCACCTACGGCTGCGTAGGTTACTCCTGCGTAGGTGTCCTGGTGGCGCACGCCGGGGCGTGCCCCGCCCACGCGCCACCGGGGCGGCGCTGTACCGTGGCTCCGACGCTACGCCCACCCGCGCCCCACCGTGAACGCACGTGCTCACCTGGCCGGACGTGTCCGGGACGGCGTCGACAACCCGACCGGACGCCGAGGAGCCGCATGCGCCTGCCGCACCCGCTCTACGGGCTCTACGAGCGCAGGCTCGCCGCCTCCCTGCCCAAGGACGCCGTCCCCCGCCACATCGGTGTGATCCTGGACGGCAACCGGCGCTGGGCACGCAGCGTCGGGGCCGGGGCGGCGCACGGCCACCGGCGGGGAGCCGACAAGATCGCCGACCTCCTGGGCTGGTCCGAGGAGGCCGGCGTCGAGGTCGTCACGCTCTGGATGCTCTCGACCGACAACCTCTCGCGCTCGCCGGAGGAGCTCGCGGAGCTCGTCGGGATCATCCAGGACGCGGTCGCCGAGCTCGCGGCGGCGCGGCGCTGGCGGCTGCAGGTCATGGGGTCGTTGGACCTGCTGCCCGCGGACACCGCGGCGACGCTCAAGGACGCGGAGGCGGCCACCGCCGACGTCCACGGCCTGCACGTCAACGTGGCCGTCGGTTACGGGGGCCGCCGGGAGATCGCCGACGCCGTCCGGTCGCTGCTGCGCGAGCACGCCGGGTCCGGGACGTCTCTCGAGGAGCTCGCCGACGCCTTCGACGTCGAGCACATCGCAGCGCACCTGTACACGCGGGGCCAGCCCGACCCCGACCTCGTCATCCGCACGTCGGGCGAGCAGCGCCTCGGCGGGTTCCTCCTGTGGCAGAGCGCGCACAGCGAGTTCTACTTCTGCGAGGCCTACTGGCCCGACTTCCGCAAGGTCGACTTCCTGCGCGCGCTGCGCTCGTACGCCGCGCGCGAGCGGCGGCTCGGGCGCTGACCTGGGCCACCGACGGCCCGTGCTGCCCTGTGTGACGGCCAGGTGAACATCCGGGCCGACAGCGTGTCGCGGCGATCGCGTGTCGGCGGCCCGGCGTAGCGTCCGCCGCATCGGACGACGTCCGTCGTCCCTCGGGAGGCCAGCCCATGGAGCATCCGCTCCGGGAGGAGGGCCCGCGACCGGCCCTCGGGTCGGCCGACCGGGCCCGTCCAGCAGGGCGCCGGCTGGGCCGGCGTCAGGCAGCCACAACGGCGCTGACGCGCCGGGAGGAGCTCCCGTGAGCCGTGTGTTCGTGCTCGACACCTCCGTCCTGCTGTCCGACCCGCGCGCGATCCTGCGCTTCGCCGAGCACGACGTCGTGCTGCCCGTCGTCGTCATCACCGAGCTCGAGGCCAAGCGGCACCATGCCGAGCTCGGCTACTTCGCCCGCTCCGCGCTGCGCATGCTCGACGACCTGCGCGTCAGCCACGGCCGGTTGGACGAGGCCGTGCCGATCGGTGAGACGGGCGGCACGCTGCGCGTCGAGCTCAACCACGTCGACCCGATGTGCCTGCCCGCCGGCTTCCGGCTGGGCGACAACGACACGCGCATCCTCGCGGTGGCGAAGAACCTGGCGGACGAGGGCCAGGACGTCACGCTGGTCTCCAAGGACCTCCCGCTGCGCGTCAAGGCGTCGGCCGTGGGCCTGACCGCCGAGGAGTACCGCCACGAGCTCGCGGTCGACTCCGGCTGGACGGGCCTGACCGAGCTGCAGGTCGCCGAGCAGCAGATGGCGGCACTGTGGGAGCACGAGCAGCTCGACCTGGCCGACGTCGACCTCACCGGTCAGCAGCCCGGGCCGCTGCTCGTGCACACCGGTGCCGTGGTGCACTCGCCGCGCGGATCGGCCCTCGCGCGGGTCACCGCGGACAAGCGGCTGCAGCTCGTGCGCGGGGACCAGGACGTGTTCGGCCTGCACGGCCGCAGCGCGGAGCAGCGGATCGCCATCGATCTCCTGCTGGACGAGGAGATCGGGATCGTCTCGCTCGGCGGCCGGGCCGGCACCGGCAAGTCGGCGCTCGCCCTGTGCGCGGGCCTCGAGGCCGTGCTCGAGCGGCGTCAGCACCGCAAGGTCATGGTGTTCCGGCCGCTGTACGCCGTCGGCGGCCAGGAGCTCGGCTACCTGCCCGGCTCCGAGGCCGACAAGATGGGTCCGTGGGCGCAGGCCGTCTTCGACACGCTCGGTGCGCTCGTCTCGCAGGAGGTGGTCGAGGAGATCATCGACCACGGCATGCTCGAGGTGCTCCCGCTGACGCACATCCGCGGCCGCTCGCTGCACGACGCGTTCGTCATCGTCGACGAGGCCCAGTCGCTCGAGCGCAACGTGCTGCTGACCGTGCTCTCCCGGATCGGCCAGAGCTCGCGCGTGGTGCTCACGCACGACGTCGCGCAGCGGGACAACCTGCGCGTCGGCCGGCACGACGGCGTGGCGGCGGTGATCGAGGCGCTCAAGGGGCACCCGCTCTTCGCGCACATGACGCTCACCCGTTCCGAGCGCTCGCCCGTGGCCGCGCTGGTGACGGAGATGCTCGAAGGCATCGAGGTCTGACCCGCCCCCGTCCACCCCCACCCCACTCCCGCCCCCTCGCCGAGATGATGACTTCGTCGGCGCGCCTCGGCGGCGCGCCGGCGGATGTCGTCATCTCGGCGAGGGGTGGTGGGGTGGGTCAGGCCTGCGGGGGGCGGGTCATCGACATGACGTCGAGGGCCTCGTCGAGCTGCGCCTCGGTGACCTCGCCGCGCTCGACGAAGCCGAGCGCCACGACGGCCTGGCGCACCGTGACGCCGTGCGCGACGGCGTGCTTGGCGACCTTGGCGGCCGCCTCGTAGCCGATCGCCCGGTTGAGCGGCGTGACGATCGACGGCGACGACTCCGCGTACGCCCGGGCCCGCTCCTCGTTCGCGACGATCCCGTCGACCGTCCGGTCGGCGAGCAGGCGTGAGGCGTTGGCCAGCAGGCGCACCGACTCCAGGACGCCCAGCGCGATGACGGGGATCTGCACGTTGAGCTCGAAGGAGCCGCTCGCACCGGCCCACGCGACCGTCGCGTCGTTGCCGGCCACGCGGGCCGCGACCATCAGCACCGCCTCCGGCACCACGGGGTTGACCTTGCCCGGCATGATCGAGGAGCCGGGCTGGAGGTCGGGCAGGGCGATCTCGCCGAGCCCTGTGTTGGGACCGGACCCCATCCACCGCAGGTCGTTGCAGATCTTCGTCAGGCTCACCGCGATGGTGCGCAGCGCCCCGGACAGCTCGACGAGGCCGTCCCGCGCGCTCTGCGCCTCGAAGTGGTCGCGCGCCTCCGTCAGCGGCAGGCCCGTGTCCTCGCGCAGCAGCTCGATGACGCGCTGCGGGAAGCCGGCGGGGGTGTTGATGCCGGTGCCGACGGCCGTCCCACCCAGCGGGACCTCGGCCACCCGCGGCAGCGCCGCCTGCAGCCGCTCGACGCCGTAGCGGACCGCCGCCGCGTAGCCGCCGAACTCCTGGCCGAGCGTGACCGGTGTCGCGTCCATGAGGTGGGTGCGCCCGGACTTCACCACGTGGGCGAACGCCTCGGCCTTGCGCTCGAGCGACGCGGCGAGGTGCTCCAGGGCGGGCACGAGGTCGCGTACGACGCCGGCGGTCGCGGCGACGTGCACGGAGGTGGGGAAGACGTCGTTCGACGACTGCGAGGCGTTGACGTGGTCGTTCGGGTGCACGGCGCGGCCGAGGTGGCCCGTGGCGAGCGTCGCGAGGACCTCGTTGGTGTTCATGTTCGACGACGTGCCCGAGCCGGTCTGGAAGACGTCCACGGGGAACTGGTCGTCCCGTCCGCCCGCGGCGACGTCGTCGGCGGCCGCGACGATCGCGTCGGCGACGTCCTGGGGGAGGACCCCGAGCTCGGCGTTCGCGCGCGCGGCGGCCTTCTTGATCCGGGCGAGCGCCTCGATGTGACCCCGCTCCAGGCGGGTCCCCGAGATGGGGAAGTTCTCGACGGCGCGCTGGGTCTGCGCGCGGTACAGCGCGTCGACGGGGACGAGGACGTCGCCCATCGTGTCGTGCTCGACGCGGAAGCCGGCGGGGACCGCCGTCTCGCCCGTCCGGTCAGTGGCCTGGGCTCCGGTGCCCACGGTGGAGTCGGTCATGGTCGCCATCCTCGCATCGCTCGGCGGGTGCTCCGGCGGTCAGCCGGCGGCCGGGTCGGCGCCGCACCCCGCCGGCTCAGACGTCGATCGGTCCGCGGGCCTCGACCAGGCGCACGCGGCCCTCGGCCAGCGCGTACTCGAGGCCGACGACGGCGCACCGCCCCTCGGAGACGGCCTTGCTCAGCCCGGCCGAGTAGCTCTGGAGCATCCGCACCGTGTGGCGGACGTGCTCGCGTCCGAGGTCGGCCGCCGAGGGCATGAGGCGCGCGGCCGTGGGGTCGCCCGTCCCGCCGTCCGCGGGGTCCTTCAGCGCGACGATGCTCGGGATGACGCGGTCCACGATCGCGCGCACGAAGCCCGTGGGCATGCGCCCCGTGGCGAGGGCGTCGGCGGCCGCCCCGACGGCGCCGCACGAGTCGTGGCCGAGGACGATGACGAGCGGCGCGTTGAGCACCTCGACGCCGAACTCGATGGAGCCGATCACCGTCGTGTCCACCACGTGCCCCGCGGTCCGCACGACGAAGAGGTCGCCCAGGCCGCGGTCGAAGATGATCTCCGCCGCGACGCGCGAGTCCGAGCAGCCGAAGACCACGGCGAAGGGGTCCTGGCCACCGCTGAGGTCGGCGCGGCGGGCGACGTCCTGCGAGGGGTGCTGCATCTCGCCACGGACGAACCGCTCGTTGCCCTCGAGCAGTGCGGTCCAGGCGTCGGCGGGGCTCAGGGGTAGCGACATGGCGCCATCCTGGCAGCCGCCGCCCGGGGCGCGAGGTGAGCGACCGCACCGTGGGCCGCCCCCTCGTCGCACGGCGTGCGACGTCGTCCCGTCCGGGGCGCCCGCGTGCCTCGCAGAGCCGTTCGGGTGGGAGCTCGCCCCCGTGACGTGACGGACCGCTCGGCAGGTCACGGGAAGGTCACGGCGGCGGTACCGTCAGGGACGTGGACGGTACGCGGTCGTGGCGGCGGGCGGTCGGCGGCAGCGTGGCCGTGGCCGCCGTCGTCGTGACGTCCTGCAGCGCCGCGTCCAGCCCGCACCAGCCCGCGTACGCCGCCATCCCGCTGTACGCCGACGGGGTGGTCGTCGACGCGGGCGGGATGCCGGAGCTCGTGCTCGTGGGGGACGAGGCCCAGAGCGACGCCAGCCAGCGTGCGCGCCAGGACGCGTGGCTCGCCGCGGGGCACCTGCCGGGGCCCGATCGCTACGCGGACCTCGCGGAGCAGGCGCTGCGCGACCTGGACGCGCTCGTGCTGCCGGATGGGGCGGCGATCGCGGGTGCGAGCCCGGGCTGGCGCTACGTCTGGCCCCGCGACGCGTCGTTCACCGCGGTCGCCCTCGCCCGCACGGGCCACCCGGACGACGCGCACGCGGTCCTCGCCTACCTGAGGGACATGCAGGGCGCTCGCTCGACCGACGGCGTCTTCGAGGCCCGTTACCTGCCGGACGGCGACGGCGACGTGCCGGACGCCCGGGGGCCGCAGCTCGACGGGAACGGCTGGGTGCTCTGGGCGGTGGGTGAGTGGTACGCGGCGACCGAGCCGGGCGCCGCCCGCACGGCCCGGCTCGAGGAGCTGCGGCCGCTGGTCGAGGACTCGCTCGCGGCGATCCGGGCGCACGTGGATCCCGTCACGGGCGTGCCCGACGTCTTCCCCGACTACTGGGAGGTCACCGAGGAGGTCCCGACGCTCGGCACCGCGGCGCCGCTGCTCGCGGGTGTCCGGGCCTCGCACGACGTCGTCGCGGCGCTCGGGCTGCCGCCCACGGCCGAGCTCGAGACCCTGCTCGCGGCGGGGGTGGAGCGCTTCGCGCCCGGCT
>CAUQTR010000093.1:0-6951 GCA_963521045.1 uncultured Actinotalea sp. | reverse complement strand
GGCGACGCTCGCCCGCCGGCTCGTGCAGCGCTACCGGGCCGCGCTCGAGGCGCGCGGCGACGGCGTCGTCGTCGGCGAGATCGACCACGACCTGGCCCGCCGGGTCGCGGCCGGCGAGCTCAAGGACTCGAGCGACCGCAAGACCGGGGACAACGTGTTCACCATGGTCCGGCGGATCGGCCAGGCCAAGGCCGGGCTCGCCGCCGACTACGCGGCGCAGCTGGCGCGCAACGTCGGCAAGGTCGTGTTCTTCGCCAAGCACGTCGACGTCATGGACCAGGCCGAGCAGACGTTCGCGGACCGCGGCATCCGGTACGCCTCCATCCGCGGCGACCAGACGCCGCGGGTGCGCGAGAAGAACATCACCGCGTTCACGACCGAGCCCGACGTGCAGATCGCGGTCTGCTCCCTCATGGCCGCGGGCGTGGGGCTCAACCTCCAGGTCGCGTCCAACCTCGTGCTCGCCGAGCTGTCCTGGACCGACGCCGAGCAGACGCAGGCCATCGACCGCATCCACCGGATCGGTCAGAGCGAGCCCGTCACCGCGTGGCGGATCATCGCGGCGCAGACCATCGACGCGAAGATCGCCGAGCTCATCGACGCGAAGTCGGGTCTCGCGGCGCGGGCGCTGGACGGCGCGGGCGAGGACGACGCCGCGTCGTCGACGGACGTGCAGCTCGAGGCGCTGGTCGGCCTGCTCACCGACGCACTCGCGGCGGAGGGCGCGGGCTGAGAGCGGGGGCCGGCTTCCTCAACCATGCAGGTACGTGTAGCCCTGGGACTTCCACCGCGTGACGTGGGCGGCGCCCCCGGGCACGCATGAACAGGCGAGGAGTCCGCGGTAGCGCTGCGCGTGCCCGAAGAGCATGGGACCCTCGGCTCCCTCGTGGTCGCCGAAGTGGGGACAGGACGCGTCGGAGTGGAACCTGGCCTCCACCTCGGCGTGGCCCGCACCGACCACGTCCCGGATTGACACCCACCCCGTCAGCGGTTGATACGCCACGGTGTCACCGGCCCCTCAGCGAGCGAGGAGCGGTGCCGCACGGCCCTGTGATGGCGATCTGAACAGCGGTCGCGACGACGTCGAACAGTCCGACGGGCGTGAGGGCCGCCCGCTCGATGAGGTGCACCGCGAACTCCGCTTGGTCGATCGACTCCAGCGCTGCACGCGCACGGGAGCGCTCCGCGGAGCTGAACTGATCGAAGAACCCGCGGTGCTCAAGGTCGTCGAGCATCTCGTCGTCGCACCAGGCCTGAACGGGCCAGACCGCGCGATCAGGATTGATCTGCGAGTCGCCACCGGTGAGGTCGAAGGCGTCGCCGGCCCGAGGCGCCGTCCGAGTGACGGCGGCCAGCGCGTCGAGGAGGCAGTCGATGTTCCTCCCGAGCATGATCACGTCAAGGACGCCGAGTGGCCTGTTTCCCGACACCCTCAGCGATGTCGCGGTCGACATGCAGGCCTCGAGGAGGTCGTCAAAGACGTTCGTTCCGTGCGGGAAGCCGTTGAGATGGTTGGTGCTCACGGACAGGTCCTTCCGTCGGAGACCTACCGGGCCTCGTCGGGAGGGGCGTTCCTTCTCGCCTCTCACTCCCTAGAGCGGCGAGTCGCCGAGCATTCCCGCGCCACGCCACGGCGCGGGCGTCGTGCGGGGCAAGCGGTCGTCAGACCTGGCCCGGGGTGGCCGGCGGCGCGGTCGGAGGAAGCTCCTGCGATGCGGCCGGGGGCAGCTCCGCCGACGCCGGAGCCGTGACGAGCGGGGTTGCACCCGCCTCGGCGAAGGCGCCGCGGAGCGTTGCGAAGGAGCCGAGCGCGCCGAAGCCGACGGCCCAGCCGAAGTCGGGCAGGTAGTCGGGCATCGCCTCGGGCACGATCGTCCAGAACGTGGGCCAGAAGTCGGGGTGGGTGAACGCGCCCCAGGCGCCGAGGCCGCTCAGGTCGCCGAAGCCGACCGCGGCGTCGTAGACGATCCCCGCGCCGAAGGCGAGGAGGAGCGTGACCGTCGTCGTCAGGAGCACCACTGCGGCGCCCACGCGGCTGATGCGCCCCCCGGCTCCCCACAGGTACAGGCGCAGCGAGAGGAAGGCGACGCCGGCGGCGACGATCGAGGCGATGAACCCGAAGCCCCACAGGACCACCCAGGCGGCGACGCCGGCCGGGACGGTGATCAGCGCGGCGAGAGCCCCGCGGGCGACGTTCTCGCGCGGAGGTGCCACGGGCGGCGCGAGCGGCGGGACGAAGGCGTCGGACACGGGAGCTCCTGGATGAGGGCCCAGGGCAGTCCCAGGCACGACGGCTGGAGCGTAGTGAACAGCCAGCCGCAGCACGGTGTGTTCGGCGGCTGAACTTCCACGATTCATCCGAACGCCGTAGTGCGGCCCAATGTCGCCGGAAAGGAGCGCTGGTCACATGACCGTTGACTCTTCCGGCCGGGCCCTTGACGCCGCGAGCATCTTGTCGATACCGTGCGATTTCCGCACCGAATTGGGCGGTTGGCGCCATTCACAGGGGGATAACATGGGCGTCGCAAAGCCAGCAACAATGGATAGGCGCCGATCGCGTCGTGTCGGCACCAGTCTGATTCTTGCAATGGTCGCGGTGATGGGCGTGACGGGAACGGCGTACGCAGCCGGGTCCTTCACCTCGAGCCTCGACAACGTCCCCCCGGGATTCGGCTCTCGAGAGTGGTCCGACAGCAACAGCGATGCGAATCAGACCACCATCCGCACCTGGTCGTGCTGGGACAACCTGGTCTTCCAGGCGACAGCGCAGCCGACGTACGAGCTCCTTAAGCGGAATGAGGGCCCGGTGACGAGCTACGGTCGGGTCACAACGACCGACTGCAAGGGCAACCAGTACTCGTATGCGCGCTGGAGCCGCCCTCCGTCTGGGACCTACAACTTCGCCTACCGCCTGGTGAATGGTCGCAGCGACAACTTCTCGGCATCCCAGATCTACGTGACCTGGTAAGCGCTGGTGCATTTCTCTGGGGTCACTCATCGTTACGGTCGGACCCGCGTGCTGGAGTCGTTCGACTGGAGCGTCCCCTCCGGGCGCACCGCTCTGCTCGGGCCGAACGGTGCGGGCAAGTCCACCTTGCTGGCCATCGGCGCCAGCGGCCTGCGGCCGCGCGGAGGCCATGTCGCACTTGACGGTGCGACATGGCCTTCGCGTCGCGGGGTCCGTTCCTACCGAGCGCAGGTCGGCTGGATGCCGCAGCAGAACGAGTTCGTGCCGCACCTGACGGTGCGGGAGAACGTCGAGCTGGCGGCGTGGCTCAAGGCAGTTCCCGTCCGCCAGCGCCGGGGCGCTGTCGAGGAAGCCCTCGAGCGGGCGAACCTGAGCAAGCAGGGCGGTGACGTGGCTCGCCGGCTCTCGGGCGGGCAACAGCGTCGGCTCTGCTTCGCGCAGGCGATCGTGCACCGTCCAGCCGTGCTTCTGCTCGACGAGCCGACCGTGGGCCTCGACCCAGCACAGCGGGAAGGCCTGCGGGCGGTGCTGGCCGGCGTCGAGGGTACGGACATCGTGGTCTCGACCCATCAGGTCGACGACATCGACGAGGCGTTCGACACCGTCGTGGTGCTCCATCAGGGCAGGGTCCTGTTCCAGGGCACGACCGAGCAGTTCGTCGGTCTGGTCGAGCCCGGAGATCGGCGCGGTGAGCGCGCCTACCTCGCTCTGGCACCCGACGTCAACGCATGAGCGCGGTCCTCTTCGGTCTGGCGCGCTGGCGTTGGCTGCTACCGCTGTCCTGGGCGCTGGCGATCTGGTGGGCACTCATCACCGCCCCGGATCTGGTCCAAGGTCGGTTCCTCAACGCGGCAGTCCAGGGCGTCCAGGTTGTCATGTTCTTGGGTCCGGCGACAGCAGTCGGCGGAGTCCTGGCCGGGGCGACGATGCGCGCGAACAGAGGTCGGGTTCTCACCGCAAGCCACTCTCAGATGCTGCTGATGGTCGCGGTGTGTGCCGTCCATGCGGTCATCGGCGTGAGCGCGCTCACTCTGTGTGCCGTGATGATCGCCCTCCAGAGGGACGCCTCGGGCACCGACGGCTGGCAGCTGATCGGGCTCGCTGGTCTGACGGTTGCGGGCGCCAGTGCGGTGGGCCAGGCACTCGGCCGGGCAATGCCCGAGGTGGTTGCGGCACCTGTCGCGCTCCTCGGCTCCTATGCGGTCCTGGCCTTCCCGCGCAGCTTCGGTGACCCGCTGTGGCTGCGGCATCTCGCCTTCGTGGACAGCTGCTGCAACTCCCCGGACCAGGTCAGCCCACGTGTGATTGCGGCGATCGCCACCTTGGCCACCGCGACCGTGGCTGCAGCGCTGCTCGCCACACTCCCCGGCCGCCGCCGGGCACCTGGTCTGCTGGCAGCCGCTGTCGTGCTGGCTCTCGCATGGAACCTCAGCACCTCCCTGGTGAACCACCTGGACTGGTCACCGGCCACGCCTCGCACCGGTGACATCCGGTGTGAGCCCTCGGGAGATGGGGAGGTGTGCGCCTGGCCCGAGAACGCCGCCCTGCTGGCCGAGCTCGCGGCCGCCTGGACCACCCTTCAGGGGACGGCTCAGGATCACGGTCTGGACCTGCCGACGACCGTCTCGGAACGCGCCCAGGGCCAAGTGGTCTACGGCGACGGCCTCATCTCACTCACACCGCAGATGTCCGCCGAGGCCGTCCCGGAGGTGCTGGTCACGGGCGCTCTGCCGTCTCTCGATCCCTGCGTGGTCGACGGAACCATGGACAGCAGGATCGACAACGCGTGGCTCACCCTCGCGAGGTGGTGGCTCACCACCTCCGGTTACACGCCCTCTCGCAACCTGCTCGCGCCCCCGTATGAGTACCTCGACGTACCCGCCGACGAGCTCGACACGCGCCTGCAAGTGCTGATAGACGCCGTCCGCACCTGCGACGTGAGCCGACTGCCATGAGGGGATGGCTGCGAGCCCGTCACGCTGGCTGGTGCGCGGCCGTCGCCGTCGCCCTCGCCCTGACCGCCGGGCTCGCCGCCGGCCGGCTCCCGTCCTTGAACCTCCTCTACCGCACCAGTGAAGGTGCGCCCTTCCGGATCGTCCTGCCGGCTCTCGTGTCCGCAGCGATCCTGACCGCGCTCGTCAGCCGCACCCCACGAGCGGATTTCACCTCGACCAGGAACGGGGGCCGGGATCTCGCCCTTGCCGGCGTCCTCGCTCTCGCCGCCGTCCTCGTGGCGGAGGCGATCCCCATCGTGCGAACCGACGTCGACGGCCCGGGGACCTTCACGCGCAACCTGCTCGGCTTCCTCGGCATCGGTCTCGTCGCCCGAGCCGCGCTCCCCGCGACGCTCGCTCCGTTGCTCCCGCTGGCCTGGATGATCCCCACCCTCACCCTCGCGCCACCGGAGGGCACACTCATCGCCTGGCCCCTCCTGGTCGACGCCGCAGACCCCCGCGGGATCGCCGCAGCGGCGACCTTCCTGGCCGCGGGAGTGACCGCCGAGTACACCTGGACCCACCGGGCGGCCCGACGGGCGCAGTGAGAACGTCTCGGCCCAGCAGCTGCGGGACCTGTGTGCGCTCGCTGCCGGACGTCGTCCGACGGCAGCGTGAGGTCAGACCTGACCGGCGGCGGCCGGCGGCGCGGTCGGGGGCAGGTCGTGCGACGCGGTGGGCGGCGCCTCCTGCGATGCGGCCGGGGGCAGCTCCGCCGACGCCGGAGCCGTGACGAGCGGGGTTGCACCCGCCTCGGCGAAGGCGCCGCGGAGCGTTGCGAAGGAGCCGAGCGCGCCGAAGCCGACGGCCCAGCCGAAGTCGGGCAGGTAGTCGGGCATCGCCTCGGGCACGATCGTCCAGAACGTGGGCCAGAAGTCGGGGTGGGTGAACGCGCCCCAGGCGCCGAGGCCGCTCAGGTCGCCGAAGCCGACCGCGGCGTCGTAGACGATCCCCGCGCCGAAGGCGAGGAGGAGCGTGACCGTCGTCGTCAGGAGCACCACTGCGGCGCCCACGCGGCTGATGCGCCCCCCGGCTCCCCACAGGTACAGGCGCAGCGAGAGGAAGGCGACGCCGGCGGCGACGATCGAGGCGATGAACCCGAAGCCCCACAGGACCACCCAGGCGGCGACGCCGGCCGGGACGGTGATCAGCGCGGCGAGGGCACCGCGCCCGATGTTCTCGCGCGGAGGCGCGAGGGGCGGCGTGAGCGGCGGGACGAAGGCGTCGGACACGGGAGCTCCTGGATGAGGGCCCGGGGCAGTCCCAGGCGCGACGGCAGGAGCGTAGTGAGCGTGCGTGGGACGCGGGGCCGGTTCGACGTCGGAGCCCCGAGGGTTCATGCGGATGCCGTAGCGGACGGGGGCGTGCGGCGTGCCGGGCCCGAGCGCGAGGACGGATCGAGGGCTGGCGACTCGAACAGGTGTTCGATAGACTGGGCGCATGCCGAGTAGCAACCGCGACGCGCCGACGACGACGGTTCGCGCGCGGGCTGTGACGGCGGCGGACGTGGCCGGGATGGTGCAGGCGCTGCTCGGAGGCGGGGTGCCGTCGTCGGGGCGCGAGCAGGTCGACGTCCTGCGAGCGCTGGAGGAGCTGAAGTCGGCTGCGACGGCTGTGCAGGCGTCGGTCGCCCTGTCTCTCGACGCGGCGGCTCGCGCCGAGCAGGCGCACGACGGCGTGCCTGCTGCCCGGCGCGGTCGTGACGTTCCCGTGCTGCTCGGCCTCGCCCTGCGCGAGTCCCCCGCGCGTGCCCG
Organism: uncultured Actinotalea sp.; assembly: GCA_963521045.1. GTDB lineage: Bacteria > Actinomycetota > Actinomycetes > Actinomycetales > Cellulomonadaceae > Actinotalea. The sequence continues at coordinate 235 of CAUQTR010000093.1, read as the reverse complement.
GTCGTTCCTGGGTGCCGCGCGCGCCTGGCACGGCGAGATGCCGCACACCCTCGCCGCGCTCCGGGATGGGCGACTGTCGCCGTGGCGGGCCACGATCATGGTCAAGGAGACGGCACACCTGCCGGTCGAGGAGCGTGCTCGGGTCGACGCGGAGGTCTGCGCCGACGGTCGGGCGCTCGAAGGGCTGGGGACGGCGGCGCTCGCTGCACGCGTCCGGCGCCGGGCGGCCGAGCTC
>CAUQTR010000092.1:0-7034 GCA_963521045.1 uncultured Actinotalea sp. | reverse complement strand
GGCTTGCTGGCCGTGCTCGGACTCGCCGCGGCGCTCGTGCCCGGGTTCGGCGAGGAGCTGCTGCAGCCCTACGCGGTGACCCTGCCGGGCGAGGCCGGCCACCTCGCCCTCTGGGCCGGCGTGACCCCCGCACTGGCCGCCACGGCGGTCATCCTCACGGTCGGCGGGCTGCTGTTCTGGCGGCGCGAGGCGGTGGAGCGCGCCCAGGCGCGTCTCACCGTGCGCGTCGAGGCGGACACCGTCTACCGCCGCACGATGCGTCGGCTCGACGACTTCGCCGCCGACCTCACCGCCGTCACCCAGCGCGGTTCGCTGCCCTTGTACCTGGGCACGATCCTCGTCGTGCTCGTGACGCTCGCGGGCAGCGCCCTGCTCACGGGGCCGGTCCTCGAGGATCCGGCCGTGCGGGCCTGGGACACCCCGGTGCAGCTCGTCGCGGGAACGCTGAGCGCGGTGACGGCCGTGCTCGCCGCCCGTGCCCGTCGCCGGCTCAAGGCGGTCATCCTCGCGGGCGTGAGCGGCTACGGGGTCGCCGCGCTGTTCCTGCTGCACGGCGCTCCCGACCTCGCGCTGACGCAGGTGCTGGTCGAGACGATCACGCTCGTCGTCTTCGTCCTCGTGCTGCGCCGGCTGCCCGCCTACTTCTCGGTGCGGCCGCTCGCCGCGAGCCGCTGGGTGCGCCTGGCGGTGGGCGCGGCCGTCGGGCTGACCGTGGGCGCGCTGGCGCTCGTCGTGCCGAACGCCCGGGTGCACGTGCCCGTCTCGGTGGACTTCCCGGAGGAGGCCTACGTCTTCGGCGGGGGCAAGAACATCGTCAACGTCACGCTGGTCGACATCCGCGCGTGGGACACCATGGGCGAGATCTCGGTCCTGCTGGTCGCCGCGACCGGCGTCGCGTCGCTGATCTTCCTCAGCCGACGCAGCGGCGAGGTGCTGCGCAGCCGGGACCTGGACGGTGACCGCCTGGTCTGGGGCCTCGCCGCCGACCCCATGGCCGCCCTGCGCCGCCGCAACCTCAACCCGCGGGACGCCGACGCCGCCGAGGCCACCGCCGAGGCCGAGGTCGAAGCGGCCGCACCTCAGCGAGTCCGGGGCCGTGCGGCGCCTGTGCTCGGCACCGGGCGCCAGCGCGAGTGGCTGCGCGGTGGCAGCACGCTCGCACCGCAGCGACGCTCGGTGATCCTCGAGATCACGACCCGCCTGCTCTTCCACTCGATGATCGTCTTCGCGGTCTTCCTGCTCTTCTCCGGTCACAACGCGCCGGGCGGCGGCTTCGCGGCCGGCCTGGTCGTCGGGATCGCGCTGATCGTCCGCTACCTCGCGGGCGGGCGGTACGAGCTCGGGGAGGCGGCACCGGTGCACCCGGGCCTCCTGCTCGGCACGGGCCTGTTCCTCTCGGCGGGCGTGGGCCTCGTCGCGATCCTCGCGGGCGGTTCGGTGCTGCAGAGCGTGATCATCGAGTGGGACGTGCCCGTCCTCGGCCACGTCAAGCTCGTCACGTCGCTCTTCTTCGACATCGGCGTCTTCCTCGTGGTGATCGGCCTCGTGCTCGACATCCTGCGCAGCCTCGGCGCGGAGATCGACCGTCAGAGCGAGGAGGACGGCACCCCGGACACCTCGGACGAGCTCCCGCTCGCGCCGCTCGTCCAGGAGCCCGCCTCGCCGTCGACCCACGACGATCCTCTGCCGGCCGGAGGGACGCCGTGATCGACACCAGCCCCAGCCTCGCCCTCGTCGCCACGATCGTGGTGCTCGTCACCGTCGGCGTGTACCTGCTGCTCGAGCGCAGCCTGTCCCGCGTGCTGCTCGGCGTCGTGGTCCTCGGGAACGGGGTCAACCTGCTCTTCCTCGTGGCCGGTGGCCGCGCCGGTGGGGCGCCGATCATCGGGCAGACGGAGGAGAACGCCATGAGCGACCCGCTGCCGCAGGCGATGGTGCTCACCGCGATCGTCATCACCCTCGGCATGACGGCCTTCCTCCTGGCGATGGCGTACCGCTCCTGGCAGCTCAACCGGCACGACGAGGTCCAGGACGACCTCGAGGACCGTCGCATCGCCCGCCGGGCCGCGGCCGACCAGGCCGCCTTCGACGACGCCGACGCCGACGTCACGACCACGCTCGACGAGGACGCCGCGCTCGTGCGCGACGAGACCGGGCCGGTCGACCAGGGGGCCCTGCACCTGCCGCTGCACGAGACGCTCGACGAGGCGGCAGCCGCCGCGCGCGAGCGTGGCCGCACGGGCGAGGGCGGTCGGGAGCGATGACCCTCACCGACCTCACCTGGGTGGTCCCGCTGCCCGTCGTCGTGCCGCTGTTCGCAGCCGGCCTCGCGCTCGCGCTGTGGCGCCACGGCCGGGCCCAGGGCGTCATCAGCGTGATCGCCCTGTCGGTCGTGCTCGTCTCGTCCGTCGTCCTGCTCGTGGCCGCCGACTCCGGGCCGCTCGTGCTCGACGTCGGCGGGTGGGCGGCGCCGGTGGGCATCGACCTCGTGGCCGACCGGCTCTCCACGCTCATGCTCACCGTGTCCTCGGCCGTGACCCTGTGCGTCCTGCTGTACTCACTCGCCCAGGGCGTCGAGGACGGCGACGCCGAGACGCCGATCGCGATCTTCCACCCCACGTACCTCGTCCTCACCGCGGGCGTCGCGAACGCGTTCCTCTCCGGGGACCTGTTCAACCTCTACGTCGGCTTCGAGATCCTTCTCGCCGCGTCCTACGTGCTCATCACGCTCGGCGGCACGGGTGAGCGGATCCGGTCAGGGACGATCTACGTCGTCGTCTCGCTGACCTCGTCGGTCATCTTCCTGCTCGCGATCGCGCTGGTCTACGCGGCCACCGGCACCGTGAACCTCGCGCAGCTCGCCGAGCGGCTCCCCGAGGTCGACCCCGCCGTCCAGCTCGTGCTCCAGCTGCTCCTGCTGCTCGCGTTCGGCATCAAGGCGGCCATCTTCCCGCTGTCGGCGTGGCTGCCCGACTCCTACCCGACGGCGCCCGCGCCGGTCACGGCCGTGTTCGCGGGCCTGCTCACCAAGGTCGGCGTCTACGCGATCATCCGGACGCAGACCTTGCTCTTCCCCGACGGTCGAGCGGACGACCCGCTCCTGTGGGCGGCGCTCCTGACGATGATCGTCGGCATCCTCGGCGCGGTCGCGCAGAACGACATCAAACGACTGGTCTCGTTCACGCTCGTCAGCCACATCGGCTACATGATCTTCGGCATCGCGCTCTCGACCGAGCAGGGCCTCGCGGCGGCGATCTTCTACGTCGCGCACCACATCACCGTGCAGACCGCGCTGTTCCTCGTCGTGGGGCTGGTCGAGCGTCGGGGTGGCACCACCTCGCTCGACGACCTCGGCGGGCTCGCCAAGCTGGCGCCCGTGCTCGCCGTGCTCTTCTTCGTCCCCGCGATGAACCTCGCCGGGATCCCGCCGCTGTCCGGCTTCCTCGGCAAGGCGGGGCTGCTCCAGGCGGGGGTGGCGCTCGGCACGCCGCTGGCCTACGCGCTCGTCGGCGCCGCCGCGCTGACGTCGCTCCTCACGCTCTACGCGATCGTCAAGGCGTGGAACAAGGCGTTCTGGCAGACGGCACCCGCCGTGCTGCCGGCGACGCGCCTGCCGGGCGGCATGGTCGGCCCGGCGGGCGCGCTGGTGGCGCTCGGCGTCGGCCTCACGGTCGTGGCCGGCCCGCTGTTCGACTACACCGAGCGAGCTGCCGCGACGCTGAGGGACCGGGACCAGTACGTCACCGCGGTCCTGCCGGACGGCGCGCGTGGCGAGGGCGAGTCCGTCGAGGTCGCGGAGGACGCCGAGGCGCGAGGGGAGGACGACGGATGAGCCTGCACCCCCGGCGTCGCGAGCTGCGGTTCTCGGTCCTCTCGGTCGTCTGGCTGACCGCGGTCTGGGTGCTCCTGTGGGGCGACCTCAGCTGGGCGAACGTGCTCGGTGGCCTCGCCGTCGCCCTCGTCGCCGTGCGGCTGCTGCGCATGCCGCGGGTCGACTTCCACGGGCGCATCCACGTGCTCTCCCTGCTCTACCTCGTCTACCGGTTCGCCGTCGACCTCGTCGTCGCGAGCGTGCAGGTCTCCATGCTGGCGCTCGACCCGCGACGCGGGCCGCGGAGCGCCGTCATCGCCGTCCAGCTGCGCAGCCACTCCGACATCTACCTGACGCTCACCGCGCAGCTCTGCTCGCTGGTCCCGGGGTCGGTCGTCGTGGAGGCCCACCGGGTATCGGGCATGCTCTACGTCCACGTGCTCGACGTCGGCCTGGCCGGCGGGGTCGACGCCGCGCGCCGGCACGTGCTCGACACCGAGGCGCGCGTGCTGCGCGCGCTCGGCTCCGACGAGGAGCTGCGTCAGGTGGGGCTCACCCGGAGCCCGACGGCGGCACCGGTCCCGGCGGCGTCGGGTGGTGGCGCGTGATCGCCGTCGTCCTCCTGTCCGGCGCCCTGCTCGGCGTCGGTGCCGTGCTCGCCGTCGTGCGGGCGGAGAAGGGCCCGAGCATCCTCGACCGCACGCTGGCGCTGGACATCCTCACGGGCGCCCTCGTCGGGGCGATCGCGCTCGAGGCCGCGTGGTCACGCCGGGTCGACACGGTGCCGATCCTCGTCGTGCTCTCGCTCGTCGGGTTCGTCGCGTCGGTGACCGTGGCGCGGTTCGCGTCGGTCGAGCCCGAGGGCGAGGGCCGCGTCCTCACGCGCGAGGAGCTCGCGGTCCTGGAGCGCGACCGGATCCAGGCCGAGGCGGACGCGCGCGCGGCCACCGACGAGGAGCACCACGGCGGGCTCGCCCAGGGGGAGGTCTCATGACGACGGACGCCGTGCTCGACGTGCTGGCCGCCCTCTGCCTGCTGGGCGGGTCCGTGCTGGCGTTCTCGGCCGCCGTCGGCCTCGTGCGGTTCCCCGACCTGCTCGCCCGCATGCACACGGCGGCCAAGCCCCAGGTGCTCGGCCTGATGCTGCTCATGCTCGGGCTCGGTCTTCGTCTGCGCACCGGGTCCGTCGTGTGGATGCTCGTGCTCGTGGTGCTCTTCCAGATGCTCACGTCACCGGTCGCGGCGCACATGATGTCGCGCGCCGGCTACCGCACGGGCAAGGTCCGCAAGGACCTGCTCGTCGTCGACGAGCTCACCCGGGACATGGAGGCCGCGGAGCGCGCCGAGCGGGAGTAGCTCCGGCTACTTGATGAGCTTCGCCGCGCCGCGCGTCGCGAAGACCCTCGAGAGGGCGACGATCGCGCCGGTGATCGCCGCTGCCGCGAGCACCTCGCCGAAGCGCGCGTCGCCCGGGTCCTCCGCCTTGGGCGGCTTGTGGCCGAGCACCTTCGTCCAGCCCCGGTCGATCACCTGGTTCGCCAGCCAGGCCGCGCCCAGCGCGATCGCCAGGCCCGCCACCTTCGCGACCAGGGACTCCTTCTCGGACTCGCGCACGCTGCCTCCAGTGATGATCGGATTCCGGGGATCACGCTAGTGCGGTGCGGACCCGACCGCGATGCGCGGGCTCAGACGGGCGTGTGGGCGACATCGCCGTCGCCTGCCTCGGCGCGGCGCCTGCGGGCGCGGTCCAGCTTCGCCATGACAGGCGTCGCCGCGACGCCGTGCAGCACGATCGAGCCGACGACGACGAGGCCGGCGATCGCCCAGATGCGCTCGCCGTCGGCGAACTCGCCGTGCTCGAGGGCGTAGGCGACGTAGAAGAGCGAGCCGACGCCGCGCACGCCGAAGAAGGCGACTACCCCGCGCTCCCGCCGTCCGGTGCGGCCACCCACGAGCCCGACCCAGCCCGTGAGGGGCCGGATGACGAGCAGGAACCCGGCGGCGAAGAGGACTTCCGCCCAGCCGACGTCGTCGAACAGGCCGTTGGCCACCGCTCCGCCGAGGAGCACGACGACGGCGACCGTCAGCAGGCGCTCGACCTGCTCGACGAACGAGTGCAGCACCCCGTGGTACTCGTCGTGCCGCTCGACCGCGCGCAGGGCCACCGCGCACACGAACACCGCGACGAACCCGTACCCCTCGGCGAGCTCCACCAGCCCGTACGCGAGGAACGTCGCGGCGACCGCGACGAAGCCCTGCGCGTGCTCGCTGAGGTGCCGGCGCCGGGCGAAGCCCGAGAAGAACAACCGGCCCAGCGCCCACCCGACCGCGGCGCCCACGAGCACGCCCACGGCGATCCGCCACAGGACGTCCACGAGCACCCACTCGCCGAACCACCCACCGAGTGCCGGTCCCGCCACGCTGATCGCGATCGCGGCATAGGTGAACGGGAACGCCAGGCCGTCGTTGAGCCCGGCCTCGGACGTGAGCGCGAAGCGCGCCTCGTCGTCGTCCTGGCCCGGCTCGGCCGTCGGCTCGCTGACCTGCACCTCGGTGGCCAGGACCGGGTCGGTGGGCGCGAGGGCCGCCGCGACGAGCACCGCTGACGCCACCCCGAGCCCGAGCACCGACCAGCCGAGCAGCCCGACGGCGAGCATGGACAGCGGCATCGTGATGCCCAGCAGGCGCCAGGTGGTGGCCCACCGTCGCCACCCGACGGGCCGGTTCAGCGCGAGCCCGGCGCCCATGAGCGAGATCACCACGCAGACCTCGGTGAGGTGCAGGGCGATCGGGTGGTGCTCGACCGGGTCCGGGTCCGGCAGGGCGGGCAGCAGGGCGAAGGCCAGGACGCTGCACGCGAGGAACACCGCGGGCATCGAGACGGGTGCGCGGTGGAGGGCGCGGGGGAGAACCGCTGCGGCGAGCGTCGCCACACCGATCGCCGCGAAGACGGCGCCACCACCGTCGAAGGCGATCACGGCGTCACGCTAGGCGCCCCGGGCTTTCCCGGCGCGGCGAACGGTCACGGGCCGCCGGTGACCAGGGTGGCGAACGACTCGGCGTCGTCGAGCCACGGGAAGTGCCCGGCGCCCGGCTGCACCACGAGGCGTCCTGCCGGGACGAGGGCCGCCACCTGTGCCGCGACCGACGGCGGCGCGCCGGCGTCCACCTCGCCCGCCAGGACGAGCGTCGGGGCGTGGACGAGGCGCAGTGCGGCGCGGGT
>CAUQTR010000091.1:0-7048 GCA_963521045.1 uncultured Actinotalea sp. | reverse complement strand
GGACCTCCCTGAGGTCGCGCCGGTCGCCCTCGACCTCCGGGCCCGCGCCCTCGGAGGCACGTGCGGCCTCCGCGGCGGCGTCCGGGGAGAACTCGACGGGGACCTCGAGGTCGCGGCGCACCGCGTCGAAGCCGGCCGCGAGGCCGTCGGGGGTGAGGAGGCGTCGTCGTGGTCGGGGCACCGGCCCACCCTACGGACGGGCACGGGCCGGCGCGCCCCGTCGGTGTCGGGACCCGCAGGAAGCATGCGGGACGTACGGGAGCACACGCGGCGCACCACGGGCGCACCGTGCCGCCACCAGGCTCCCGCCAGGGTGCGGTGCCATGCTGCTCCCATGCTCGAGCTCCTCACCGGTGCGGGGTTGGCCACCGCCTCCGGCCTCAACGCCGCCCTGCCGCTGCTCGTCCTCGGCGTCCTGGACCGCTGGACGACCCTCGTCGAGCTGCCGTCGAGCTGGGCATGGCTCTCCGACGGCTGGGTGCTGGTGATCCTCGGCCTGCTGCTCGTGCTCGAGGTGGTCGCCGACAAGGTGCCCGGCGTGGACAGCGTCAACGACGTCGTGCAGACCGTGGTGCGCCCCACGGCGGGCGGCCTGGCGTTCGGCGCGGGCGCCGGGTCCGAGACCGTCGCCGTCACCGACCCGGGGTCGTTCTTCACGTCCGGCTCGTGGGTGCCCGTCGCCGTCGGCGTGCTGCTCGCGCTCACCGTCCACGCCGGCAAGGCGCTGGGTCGTCCCGTGATCAACGCCGCGACCGTGGGCGTGGGGGCGCCCGTGGTCAGCGTCGCCGAGGACGTCACCAGCCTGGGGCTCACGCTCGCGGCCCTGCTCCTGCCCCTGCTCGTGCTCGTCGGCCTCGCCCTGCTCGGGTGGGCGGGCGTGCGCATCGTGCGCGGCCGCGCCCAGCGAGCCGCGCGACGACGAGCCACCCTGCGACCTGCGGAGGACCACTGATGCGCTTCGGCTACCACGTCGGCTACTGGGCAGCGGGCCCGCCCCCCGGCGCGCTCGACGCCGTCGTCGCGGCCGACCGATTGGGCTTCGACTCGGTGTGGACGGCGGAGGCGTACGGCTCCGACGCGCTGACCCCGCTCGCCTGGTGGGGCAGCCGCACGGAGCGGATCCGGCTCGGCACCGCGATCGCGCAGATCTCCGCGCGGACGCCGACGGCGGCCGCGATGGCGGCGCTCACGCTGGACCACCTGAGCGAGGGACGCTTCCTGCTCGGTCTCGGTGCGTCCGGCCCGCAGGTCGTCGAAGGCTGGTACGGCGCTCCCTACCCGCGTCCGCTCGCGCGGACACGCGAGTACGTCGACGTCGTGCGGCAGGTGCTGCGCCGCGACGAGCCCGTGGTGGCCGACGGCGACTTCTACCAGCTGCCCCACCGGGGCGGCACGGGCCTCGGCCGGCCGCTGCGCTCGACCGTCCACCCCCGCCGCCCGCACCTACCGGTGCACCTCGCCGCCGAGGGGCCCAAGAACGTCGCCCTCGCGGCCGAGATCGCCGACGGCTGGCTGCCCCTGTTCTACGCGCCCAGCGTCGACGGGTTCTACCGTGAGGCGCTGGCCGAGGGCTTCGCCCGACGGTCGACCGACCTGCCGACGCCCGACGCGTTCGAGGTCAGCGCCACCGTGCCCGTGGTCGTCGACGACGACGTCGAGCGCGCGGCCGACGTCGTGCGCCCGTTCGTCGCGCTCTACGTCGGTGGCATGGGCGCGTCCACCGCGAACTTCCACCGCGACATGGTCGAGCGGCTCGGGTACGTCCGGGAGTGCGAGACGGTCGCCGCGCTCTTCGCCGAGGGTCGCCGGGCCGAGGCCGCCGCCGCGGTGCCGACCGCCCTCGTCCAGGACATCGCCCTGGTGGGCCCTGCGGCGGCGATCCGCGACCGGCTCGCCGCGTGGGACGACACCGTGGTCACGTCGATCCTCGTGCAGGGCGACGCCGCCGCCCTGCGCTCGGTGGCGGACCTCCTGTCCTGACGCTCAGGCGAGCTGGCGGCTGTCGGGGCCCACGACGCGGTACCAGCGGTAGCCGTAGCCTTCGAGCGGCACGTCGACCGCGCCGCGGTCGTCCAGGAGGTGCTCGCCGTCCTCGAGCAGCTCGACGAGGCGGTGGCCGGCGCGGGCGGCGTCGAGCGTGACGGGCACCGTCACCGGGTCGGGCGAGAGGTTGTGCAGCGTCACCACGGTGCCGCCGTCGAGCTCGCTGTGCAGCGCGACCACCGACGCGACCGGCTGGTCCAGGACCCCGACGGGCGCCCACCCGAGCTCTGGGCACTCGCGGTAGCGCCGGACGAGCAGCGAGACGAAGTTCAGCAGCGAGTCCGGGTCGCGGCGCTGCGCCCGCACGTTGACGTGCTCCGGGCCGTAGCCGTCGCCCGTGACCGCCGCGGGCAGCCGCGAGGCCCGCGCCGTGGAGAACCCGCCGTTGACCTCGTCGGACCACTGCATCGGCGTGCGCACGGCCAGTCGCCCCGGCACGTCGAGGTTCTCCCCCATCCCGATCTCCTCGCCGTAGAACAGCGTGGGGGTTCCCGGCAGCGCGAAGAGCAGCGAGTAGACCAGCCGCACCCGACGCGGGTCGCCGTCCACCATGGGCGGCAGCCGGCGGCGCAGACCGCGGTCGTACAGCTGCATGTCGGGGTCGGGCCCGAAGGCGGCGAACACCTCCTGACGCTCGGTCTCGCTCAGCTTGTCGAGCGTGAGCTCGTCGTGGTTGCGCACGAAGGTGGCCCACTGGCAGTCCGCCGGGATCTCCGGCCGGTCCAGGAGGGCCTGCACGAGCGGACCGGCGTCCTGCCGCGCGAGCGACAGGTACATCTTCTGCATGGCGATGAAGTCGAACATCATCGTCAGCTCGTCGCCGTCGCCCTCACCGAAGTAGAGCCGCTGCTGGCCGTGGGGCAGGTTGACCTCGCCGAGCAGGATGCCGCTGCCGTTGCGCCGGCCGAGGAACGAGCGCAGCGAGCGCAGGTAGTCGTGCGGGTCGCCGAGGGCCTTCACCTGCTCGTCGCCCGCACCCACGGTCTCGAGGAAGAACGGCACGGCGTCGACCCGGAAGCCGTCGAGGCCGAGCTCGAGCCAGTAGCCCATGACCTTGGCGATCTCGTCGCGGACCTGGGGGTTCGCCACGTTGAGGTCGGGCTGGTGCTTGTAGAAGCGGTGCAGGTAGTACTCGCCGGTCTTCTCGTCGAGCTCCCAGATGCTCGACTCCTGGTCGGGGAAGACGACCTCCTTCGACGTGTCCGGCGGGGTGTCGCTGCGCCACACGTAGAAGTCGCGGTACGGGCTGTCCTTGCTCGATCGCGCGGAGCGGAACCACGGGTGCCGGTCGGACGTGTGGTTGACCACGATGTCGGCGATGACGCGCATGCCGCGGTCCTTGGCCGTCCGGATGAGCTCCACGAGGTCCCCGGGCGTGCCGAGCCGCGGGTCGACGCCGTACAGGTCCGTGACGTCGTAGCCGTCGTCGCGGTCCGTCGTCGGGTAGAACGGCATGAGCCACAGGCAGGTGACTCCGAGCTCGGCGAGGTGGTCGATCCGCTGCGCGAGGCCCTGGAAGTCGCCCGTGCCGTCGCCGTCCCAGTCGAGGTACGTCTCGACGTCGAGGCAGTAGATGACGGCGTTCTTCCACCACAGGTCGCTCGTGTCGGTGATCCTCATGACGCCGCCTTGAGCTCCGGCAGCACGCGCTCGCCGAAGGTGTCGACGAACGCCTGCTGCTCCGGCCCGACGTGGTGCAGGTACACCTCGTCGAACCCGAGTGCGGCGAGCTCCGCGATCCATGCGGTCTGCTGCCCGAGGTCGGACGAGACGAGCACTGCCCGGTGGACGTCCTCGGGGCGCACGTGCGACGACGCGACGTCGAAGTGCTCGGGGGTCGCGAGGTCCCAGCAGACGGGCGGCGGGAAGACGTTGGACCGCCACTGGTCGAAGGCGAGCCGCTCGGCCTCCGCCTGGTCGGGTGCCCACGAGAGGTGGACCTGCAGCGCGAGCGGGCCGCGGCCGCCCTCCTCGCGGTAGGCGTCGATCATCTCGCGCAGCACGTCGTGGGGCTGGTTGATGGTGATGAGTCCGTCGGCCCAGCCCGCCGCGCGGCGTGCCGTGGCCACCGTGACGGCCGGGCCGATGAGTGCGGGCGGCTCGTCGGGCAGGGTCCAGATGCGGGCCCGGTCGACGGTCACGAGGCCGTGGTGGGTGACCTCCTCGCCCGCGAGCAGGCGGCGGATGATGCCGACGGTCTCGACGAGGCGGTCGTCCCGGACCTCCTTCACCGGCCAGGGGTCGCCCGTGATGTGCTCGTTCGCGTTCTCGCCGGACCCGAGGGCGGCCCAGAAGCGGCCCGGGAACATCGCCGCCAGGGTCGCCGCCGCCTGGGCGACGATCGCGGGGTGGTAGCGCTGGCCCGGCGCGTTGACGACGCCGAACCGCAGCGACGTCGTCGCCAGCGCGGCACCGAGCCACGACCACGCGAAGCCCGAGTGGCCCTGCCGGGCGCTCCACGGGGCGAAGTGGTCGGAGCACATGGCGGCGTCGAAGCCGGCCTGCTCGGCCTGCTGGACGGCGCGCAGCAGCGCGGCGGGGTGGACCTGCTCGTGCGAGGCGTGGAATCCGATCGTGGTCACGCGTCGTGTCTACCGGCGTTCGGCGTGCTCCGCGCGTCGGCGGGGTGCCCGCGGGACCGGGCTCCGGCGCGCCGCCCCGCCCGGCCCGGACTGCGCCGCGCCGACGCCGGTGCCAGACTGAGCAGCCGTGAGCACACCGAGGGAGAACCCGAGCAGCAGCCGTCCGCACCGCGCCGCCCGGCTCGAGGACCGCATCAACCGGTTCGTCGCCGAGAAGCTCGCCGAGCGCGACTGGGTCCCCCGCGTCGAGCCGTACACCGGGTACGGCGCGTCCGGCTGGGTGCGGGTCATGGCGCGCACGCTGCTCGCGCCGCCGGGGTCCACCGCCGGCGAGGCCACCGAGCGCGGCGCCGAGGCGGAGCAGCGTGCCGTGCGCGGGTGGCGGTCGTTCGTCACCGCGCAGGTCGCGGACACCACGGTCGAGGTCCGGGCGGGCAGCCGGACCCACACGCTCCGCTCCGACCGCGGCGGGTACGTCGACGGCGTCGTGGAGTCCGACCTCGAGCCGGGCTGGCGCGAGATCACGCTGACGCTCGACGGCCGCTCGACGACGGCGCCCGTCCTGGTCATCGGTCCGGAGCAGCGCACGGCGATGGTCAGCGACATCGACGACACCGTCATGGTCACCGCCCTGCCCCGGCCGCTGCTCGCGGCGTACAACGCCATGGTGCTGCACGAGAACGCCCGCCGCGTCGTGCCCGGGATGGCGGCCCTCTACCGGCGGTGGGGCGCCGCGAACCCGGGCGCCCCCACGTTCTACCTCTCGACGGGAGCGTGGAACGTCGCGCCGGCCCTGCGACGCTTCCTCGCGCGCCACGGCTACCCAGCCGGCCCGCTCCTGCTCACCGACTGGGGCCCGACCAACACGGGCTGGTTCCGCAGCGGTCAGCAGCACAAACGGGACACGCTGCGCCGCCTGCTCACGGAGCTGCCGCAGATCCACTGGGTGCTGGTCGGTGACGACGGTCAGCACGACCCGCAGATCTACGGCGACATCGCCGCCGAGCACCCCGACCGGATCTCGCTCGTCGCGATCCGTCAGCTCACCCCGGCGGAGCAGCTGCTCGCACACGGCACGCCCGCCCCCTCCGAGGACGGCGACGTGACCCAGCGCGCCGCGACGCCGCTCGTCGTGCAGGGCGGGGACGGCAACGAGCTCGCCCTGCGCCTCATCGACGCGGGCGTGCTCTGACGCCTCAGCGCGCGAGCTCCTCCGCGAGGGCCGCCGCGAAGGCGTCGACGTCCTCGGTGGTCGTGTCGAACGCGCACATCCACCGCACCTCGCCGCGGGCCTCGTCCCAGTCGTAGAAGCGGAAGCGCTGCCGCAGGCGGTCGGCCACGCCGGCCGGCAGCGTCGCGAAGACGGCGTTGGACTCGACCGCCTGGGTGACCTCGACGCCCGGGAGCGCGGCGACGGCGTCGCGCAGGTGCCGGGCCATCGCGTTCGCGTGCTGGGCCGAGCGCAGCCACAGGTCGCCCTCGAGCAGCGCGACCAGCTGCGCCGACAGGAACCGCATCTTCGACCCGAGCTGCATGTTCATCTTGCGCAGGTAGGTCAGGCCGGTCGACGCCTCGGGGTCGAGCACGACGACGGCCTCCGCGCCGAGCAGGCCGTTCTTCGTGCCGCCGAACGAGAGCACGTCGACGCCGACGTCCGTGGTGATCGCGCGCAGCGGCACGCCCAGGCTCGCGGCCGCGTTCGCGATGCGGGCGCCGTCCATGTGCACCCGCATCCCGTGCTCGTGCGCGTGGTCGCACAGCGCCCGGATCTCGTCGGGGGTGTAGCAGGTGCCGAGCTCGGTGGTCTGCGTGATCGAGACGACGAGCGGCTGGGCCCGGTGCTCGTCGCCCCAGCCCCACGCCTGCCGGTCGACCAGCTCGGGGGTGAGCTTGGCGTCGGGCGTCGGCACGGTGAGCAGCTTGATTCCGGCCACGCGCTCGGGGGCGCCGCCCTCGTCGCTGTGGATGTGGGCGTTCTCGGAGCACACGACCGCGCCCCACGGCGGGAGCATCGACTGCAGCGAGAGCACGTTCGCGCCCGTGCCGTTGAAGACCGGGAACACGCCCACCGGGCGGCCGAGGTGCTCCGCGAGCACCTCGTGCAGCCGCGCCGTGTACGTGTCCTCGCCGTAGGCCACCTCGTGCCCGCCGTTGGCAGCGGCCAGGGCGGCGAGGACCTCGGGGTGGACGCCTGCGTAGTTGTCCGAGGCGAAGGCCTTGCGAGCGGTGTCGTGCAGCTGGTGGTGGGTCGTCGTCACGCCGAAGATCCTCTCACCACCCGGGCCGCCCCCCGGTCGCGGGGGGGGGGGGGGGGGGGGTGGGGGGGGGGGGGGGGGGGGGGGCCCCCCCCCCACCCCCCCCCCCCCACCCCCCACCGCGCGACGCGGGGCCGGGGGGCGGGCGGGCGGGGGGGCGGGAACGGC
>CAUQTR010000090.1:0-7058 GCA_963521045.1 uncultured Actinotalea sp. | reverse complement strand
GCGCTGCGCCGTCCAGGACGTCGCGCGGCGCGGAGCCGTCCTCGGTACCCGTCACGTGCCCCCCTCGACGTTCCGTGCGGAGCCGCCGTGCGCGCGGTCGGCGGCCGGTCGGCACGCTAGCGCACGGTCCGGTTCGTCCGCTCTGCCCGTTCGGACGCCGGTGGACGACTCCCGCGGCGCCGGGTCGACGCCTCTTCCTATTGTCATGAGGCTGCTCCCTATGGAGCGTCGGAGCGGTCGAGCGGGCCTGAGCGCGGACGTCGTCGTGCGGGCCGGTGCCGAGCTCGCCGACGAGGTCGGGTTCGAGCACCTCAGCCTCGCCGCCGTCGCACGCGGGTTCGACGTCCAGGTCGCCAGCCTCTACTCGCACGTCGGCGGGCTCCCGGACCTGCGCGTCCGGATCGCCGCGCTCGCGCTCGAGGAGCTCGCGGACCGCGCGTCGGACGCGCTCGCCGGGCTCGCCGGTCGCGATGCGCTCCGCGCGCTGGCGACGGTGTACCGCGACTACGCCGCGGAGCATCCCGGCCGGTACGACGCCGCCCGCTCCCCCATGGACCCCGAGCGCGCGGCGGCCAGCGCCGGGCCTCGCGTGGGCCGGATGATGCGGGCGGTCCTGCGCGGCTACGACCTCGCCGAGCCCGACGAGACGCACGCCGTACGCCTGCTCGGCAGCATCTTCCACGGGTTCATCAGCCTCGAGCGGTCCGGCGCGTTCAGCCACAGCCAGCCGGACAGCGCCGCGAGCTGGGACCGCATCCTCGACAGCCTCGACGCGACGCTCGAAAGCTGGCGCCGGCCCTGACGGTCCGCGCCCCACCCCTCCCATCACCTCGAAGGACCTCGCATGACCCCGCATGACCTGACCACCGTCCCCCTCACCGCCGACGTCGTCCTCGGCGCGCAGGAGCTCGAGCAGACCCCGCGCGGCCTGCTGCCCCACCGGCTCCCCGCCTGGGCGCGGGATCAGGCCGCCGACGCGCAGATCGCCATGGCCGCGTCGCAGCCGTCCGGCGTGCGCCTGACCCTGCGCACCACCGCGACGGCGCTCGAGCTCGACACGATCCCGGTCCGTCGCGTGTACCCGGGTGCGCCCGCGCGTCCCGAGGGGGTCTACGACCTCGTCGTCGACGGCCGGCTCACGGCCCAGGCCTCGGCGACCGGTGGCGACACGGTCGAGGTGGACCTCAGCACCGGCCGCTCGACGCATAGCGAGGGTAAGCCCGGCACCGTCCGCTTCGCCGACCTCCCCGCCGGCGAGAAGGACGTCGAGCTCTGGCTCCCCCACAACGAGACCACCGTCCTCGTCGAGCTGCGCGCGGACGCCCCCGTCGAGCCGGCCCCGCGCACCCGCCGCGTGTGGCTGCACCACGGCAGCTCGATCAGCCAGGGCTCCAACGCCGCGAGCCCCACCGGCATCTGGCCGGCGGTCGCCGCGCGCCTGGCCGACGTCGACCTCGTGAACCTGGGCTTCAGCGGCAGCGCACTGCTCGACCCGTTCACCGCACGCGTCATGCGCGATGCCCCGGCCGACGTCGTGAGCGTGAAGATCGGCATCAACCTCGTGAACGCCGACCTCCTGCGGCGACGAGCGTTCGGGCCGGCGGTGCACGGCTTCCTCGACACGATCCGTGACGGCCACCCGGACACGCCGCTGCTCGTGGTGTCCCCGATCTGGTGCGGGATCCACGAGGACACCCCCGGGCCGGGCGCGTTCGACCTCGACGCCATGCGCGCCGGCCGGCTGGCGTTCGTCGCGACCGGCGACCCGGCCGAGGTCGCCGCCGGGAAGCTGACGCTGCGGGTGATCCGCGAGGAGCTCGCTCGGGTCGTCACCGAGCGCCGCGCGACGGACCCGCACCTGCACCTGCTCGACGGCCTGGACCTCTACGGCGCGGCCGACGCGGCCGAGCTGCCCCTGCCGGACGAGCTGCACCCCGACGCCGCGACCCACGCGCTCATCGGCGAGCGCTTCGCGCGGCTCGCGTTCGACGGGGCAGGCCCGCTCGCCGGGTGACCGGAATGCGGGTGCGGCGCACCCCGTTGGACCATGGGTCCGCAGCCCTCCGGAAGGACGACCCTGAGCACCCGACCCGCCCCACGCACGGACGACGCCGTCGCGGACGGCGTCGGCTTCCGGTCGAGGCGCGGCCCGATCCTCGTCGCGATCATGGTGACGACGGGCCTCGTCGCGATCGACGCGACCATCCTCGCCACCGCGGTTCCGACGATCGTCGCGGACCTCGGCGGCTTCTCGTCATTCCCCTGGCTGTTCTCGGTCTACCTGCTGACGCAGGCCGTCTCGGTCCCGATCTACTCCAAGCTCGCGGACACCGTCGGCCGCAAGCCGGTGATCCTCGTGGGCATCGGGCTGTTCCTGCTCGGCTCGGTGCTCTGCGGGTTCGCCTGGTCGATGCCCGCGCTCATCGCCTTCCGCGCCATCCAGGGCCTCGGTGCCGGCGCCGTGCAGCCCATGGCGATCACGATCGCGGGCGACCTCTACACGGTCGAGGAGCGGGCCAAGGTCCAGGGCTACATCGCGAGCGTGTGGGCGATCTCGTCGGTCGTCGGCCCGACGCTGGGCGGTGTGTTCTCCGAGTACGCCGACTGGACGTGGATCTTCTTCGTCAACGTGCCGCTGTGCGTCATCGCCGCGTGGCTGCTGGTGCGGCACCTGCACGAGGACGTGGAGCGGCAGCGGCACCAGATCGACTGGACCGGCGGGGTGCTCCTCACGGTCGGCTCGACGCTGCTCATCCTCGCCCTGCTCGAGGGCGGCAACGCGTGGGCCTGGACGGACCCGCGCAGCGTCGGCGCCATCGGGGTCGGGGTGGTGCTCCTCGTCGCGTTCGTGCTCGTCGAGCGGCGCGCCGCCGAGCCCGTGCTGCCGCTGTGGGTCCTGTCCCGGCGGCTCCTCGCGACCACGGCGCTGATCGGCGTCGGCGTCGGCGTGGTGCTCATCGGCCTGACGTCGTACGTGCCGACGTGGCTCGAGGCGCTGCTCGGCGTCTCGCCGCTCGCGTCTGGCCTCACGCTCGCGGCGCTGACGCTCGGCTGGCCGCTCTCGGCGTCGCAGGCCGGCCGGCTGTACCTGCGGATCGGGTTCCGGGCGACGGTGCTCATCGGCATCGCGGTCGTCATCGGCGCGACGACGGCGCTCGTCCTGCTCTCGGGCAGCCCGTCCATCGCCGTGGTCGCGGCCTGCTGCTTCGTCATCGGGATCGGGATGGGCCTGGTCGCGGCGCCGTCGCTCATCGCCGCGCAGTCGAGCGTCGACTGGGGCGAGCGCGGCGTCGTCACCGGCGCCAACATGTTCGCCCGCTCGATGGGCAGCGCGCTCGGCATCGCCGCCCTCGGCGCGATCGTCAACGCCCGCATGGGTGGTGCGGACGCCTTCACCGACCCCGAGCGCTTCGGCGGGGCGGCGACGGCCGTCTTCCTCGCCGTCGCGGTGGTGGCGGTGGCGACCGCGCTGGCGGCGTTCGCGATGCCGCGCGACGGGCGTGGCCGCTGAAGGGTCCTAGGGATTCATCGGTCGCGGCACGATCGCGGCGGATCGAGTCGGTCATGCACGAGATGAGCAGTAGAGCGATCGCCAGCCCTCCAAGCCCGACGCGGGCCAGCGACTCGCCGCAGTAGTCGATCGAACATGGGTTTCCGATCGCCAGCGCACGGCAGGGGCCGGCGCTCGCGCGCCGACCCCCGTCGTCGAGCCGCTAGTCCGCCGTGCGAACGTCGCGTCGGTCGAACGCGTACGAGGCGACCACGATGACCACGAACACCGCCATGGGGATGAGATACGTCCCATCTGTCGCCGCGAAGAATGCGACGACACCTGCCAGGGCCGCACCGCCTGCGGCGATTCTCCACGGCCAGGTCGCCCGGCGGCGTGCCGTCTGGGTCAGGACGCCCACCCCGATTCCGGCGACAGCTCCCAGCAGGACGAGCATCACGTCACTCATCGACAGAATCCTCCCGCTTCACTACCACCGTACGGCTGCCAGACGGCAGGCGGGATGTGCCCGTAGAGGACGGCCTTGATGCACCCGCCATTGGCATGCACGGTAGAGATGTAGGCCGCTGCGATACCAGCCGCGGCAGCGATGATCTTCGACACCGTGGGGTCGGGGATGAACGCCGCAACCGCCGCCGCGGCACCGGCACCGCCGGCGAGACTCGCGGTCTCCGCGCGGTTGAAGTGAACCGTGGTGTTCCACCACGACCTCGAGAGGCGGGGGTCCGCGACAACTGGGTAGGCGGAGTCGGCGGTCGGCTCGATGACCTGGACAAGGGCGTCGCCTTCGATGATGTAGGCGGTGCTCACGTCGTTCCCGTTCGCGTCCACGGCCCAGGCCGGCGCGACCTCGCCGACCGTGATGGCGACGCTGCCGTAATCCGCGATCAGCTCGATACCTGAGCCGTCCTGCTTCTGCACCGGAATGACGTGGTCACCGAAGGTGTATGTGAACTCGTGGGGTCCGTCGGCGTCGTGCGTCACGGTCTGGAGCCGCACCGACCCGTCAGCGAGGATCTGGGTCGCGGCAGTCGCGTCCTCGCCCTCGTACACGACGGTGCCGTCATCGGCGATCTCTGCTGCGTCAGCGTCGACCTCGACGGGCAGTGTGACCTCCAGAGCAGGCAGATCTCCAGCGGTGTCGAGGACGACGGGGGCATCCGCGTCGGAGGGAACCGTGACGGCGACCTGCCCCACCTGCGCGGTCACGCCCGCCGCGCCCTGTGCCCCATTGACGACGTCGCCCTGGTCCGGGGCGACCGCTGCGATGAGCCCAGCGACCTCCTCGGTGGAGTCCGGCTCGCTCACCGCCCCCGCGGCGCCGGCGCTCGTCGCCAGCATTGCCAGACTCACCGCCCCGGCGGTCGCGATCCGAATGCTTCGTGATCGTGCCCGTGCCATTCTGATTCCCCCTCGTCGACAAACCGCCCGGAATGAGCGGTGAGAGTCTCGCAGCCGCTCACGATTGCAGTCAAGTGCGTTGGCGACTCCGGTAATAATGCAATTAACACGAGGGATACTGTCTGAATTGGGTTTCGAGCCATTCTCCGCAAGGGTGGTTCCTCCTCGCAGGCGCGAGCCGGCTATGCGCGGATCCGGCCGCCTCCCCTCGCGCCGGGCCGTAGCGCGTCGGGCCTGACTCCAGATGCTCGAACCCGCGCGCGTGCGCACCTGGCTGGGTACACGACGCATCCAGGTGCCCAGAAGTGCGCGTCCGGCCTGGTGGCGCACGGCGACGGTCCGCCGGCACACGCGGTCAGCAGAGAACCTCGTGGCCGGCGCCACGAAGCAGACGCAGGGCGTCGTCGGTCCGGTCTGCGGGGACGAGGACGAGGTCGGCGCGGAACGTCGAGGCCACCATCACCGGAACCTGCCCGTCGGCGAGCGGGGCGACGAGGGCGCTGAGCATCCCCG
The DNA here is from genome assembly GCA_963521045.1 of uncultured Actinotalea sp. Lineage (GTDB taxonomy): Bacteria > Actinomycetota > Actinomycetes > Actinomycetales > Cellulomonadaceae > Actinotalea. The sequence goes on along the minus strand of CAUQTR010000090.1, from coordinate 1,633 downwards.
TCGCGTCCAGGGCGTGCGGTTCCTCACCGGACCACAGCGCCACCCAGCCGTCGATCGCCTCGTCGTCCCGCCGCACGCCCGTGTGACCGTCGGGCCCGAAGACGTGCACCAGCCAGTCCCCGTCGGCATCGGTCGCCGCCTCGATCGGGTCGAGGACGACCACGTAGCGGCCCTCGAGGACCCGGAGCTTCTGACGCTGCGCACGCGTGCTCATCCGGACGACCCTGTCACACGGCCCATCGGGAGACCCGCTCACGCGCAAGGCCACCTCACGGTGAGCCGACCTACCCCACGCCTCCGTACCCGAAGACATGGGCGCTCAGCACGTCGACCTCGCGGCGCTCATCGCCGAAGAACGCGCCCAGTCTCCGTGCGACGCGCACGAACGGACGCTCGCGGGCCGCTCCACCGGCCGCCCAGTTCGCCATGGGTACCACGAGGAAGAGGTGCTGGGCGTCCGGTGAGACGTGCGCCTTCCAGAAGTCCTTGAGGTCGTGGTTGTTGGTCGTGGTGCCGCCGCGCTCCACCTCGGCGAGGACGCCCCGGTCGGGCCCCAGCCGGTAGAAGAAGTCGGGTCGCGCCCGGGTCACGAGTCCGTCCTGGGGCGTCAGGACCACCTCCTCGCCGAAGCCGAGCGAGTCGCGGAGGAGCTCCGCGACGATCCGCTGCACCGCCGAGCTGCCCGCTCCGTGCACGTGGACGACGTCGATCTCCGCGGTGCGGCTCTCCAGGTGGTGGGAGAGGCGCGCGGCGAGAGCGTCTACGACCGCCAGCTCAGCCAGCTCGGCCGATGACGGCGCACTGCGTGCGAAGCGCACGTGGCGACCGTCCATCTGGCCGAGCTTCGTCGCGAATCTCGTCCACAGCTAGCTCCGAACGGGTGCACTCCACAGCCCGGGCAGCCCATCGGCCCGCGGCGAGGGCTTCCCGGCGAGCGTTGCGTCTCCCGGACAGAGACGAGGACCCATGCCTACGACACTTGCCGAGCTCTACCGTCGTCAGCTCGAAGCAGCCGATCCGGAAGTACCGCGCACGCCGCCGCCCGGCTGGCTCCTCTCCACCGGCGTGGCCGATGTCGTGGAGCCCTTCATCACTCGCATGCCCGACGACGGCGCGGACCTCGCACGCTTCGCGGGTCTGGGCGCCACGGCAGCCGCTGAGCTGCTCCGACTGCTCCCTCCGGGGGAGCTCGATGATCGGCAGAACTGGGCCCCGACCCTCGGGACGATCCTTCGGTCCGCCGTCGCACACCCCGGGCTGGTCGAGGTCCATGGTTACCTCGTCGGGCCGGCCAGGGCGGACGAGCGGCTGACGGCGGAAGGCGTCGTCGTGCGCGCATGGCTCGACCTCGACGTGACGAGCACGCACGAAGACGGCTGCCAGTGCGGCGTGCTGATCGACCGGGTCCGGGACGAGCTGGGTATCGCCGACGACGAGCAACCGCCCGACGAGGTGCGGCCACTCTTCGAGGGGTCGGCGGGATCGGCTGCCGGGACTCCCACAGGCTGGGTGCTGTGGTGGGACTAGCAGCGGGTCGTGTCGGTGGGCGATGGGAGGCTTCCGATATGTCCGGATCGGTGGTCGAGTCGTCGCCTCGGGTGGTGTCACGCCCGGTGCGTGCGTGGGACGAGGT
>CAUQTR010000089.1:0-7115 GCA_963521045.1 uncultured Actinotalea sp. | reverse complement strand
GTCGGGTGCTGCGGGTCGGGTGCTGCGGGTCGGGTGCTGCGGGTCGGGTGCTGCGTGCTGCGGTGGTGCGGTGGTGGTGCGCGGGTCAGGCCACCGTCGATCCGGCGGCGACGGGTGCCGTGCCGTCCACGTAGCCCGTGAGGTCGACGTCGCGGTCACCGATCCGGAACGCGTACCGGCCGGTCCGGGTCACGGGCGGCTCGCGGTCGAAGTAGTCGCGCAGGCTCGCGCGCTCCACCTCGTCGAGCCACGCGACCGGGTCCGACGTCGACCGGAAGCCGAGCGCGCTCGCGACGTCGCGCAGGGCCTGGCGCTGGTCCTCCACGAGCAGGCTCCGCCGGCTGCGGAAGTAGACGGCGTCCGGGTCGACCTCGTAGACGTCCTTGAGCCAGAGCCGGTTGAGGGAGGCCACGAGCGAGTTCCGCGCACCGACCCCGGACGGGTCCCCCGGCCGCTCGGCGTTCTCCCAGAACGGCCCGACGTCGGGCCCCACGCGCGCCCCGTCGAGGACGCCGATCGAGGGCACCATGGGCACCCCGCAGCCCAGCAGGTACGCCCCGTCGCCGACGACGTCGCGGACGTGCTGGATCGCGTCGCGGTAGACCAGCTCGCGGTCGGCGTCCTTGTGCCGCACGCCCCGGACGGCGCCCGCGTACATGAAGTCGAGCTTGAGGTAGTCGAAGCCCCAGTCGACGACGCGCTCGAAGACCTCCCGGAGGTGGTCGCGCACCTCCGCCTGGGTGGTGTCGAGCGCGTAGTAGTGCGAGCCCCAGTTGTACCCGCTGACCAGCGGCGCCCCCGCCTCGTCCTGGACGAGCAGGTCGGGCCGCTCGACGGCGATCTCCGAGGACGGCAGGGCGATGAGCGGCGCGAGCCACAGGCCCGCGCGGAACCCCGCGTCGCGGATCGTCCGCGCGGTGGCCGCCATGCCGGAGGGGAAGTCGCGGCCCGCCGTCCAGTCCCCGACCACCGGCTCCCACCCGTCGTCGAGCTGCACGACGTCGACGGGGTAGCCGCGCAGGTCGGCGACGGTGCGGGCGACCGTCTCCTCGGTGATGTCCTCGAAGTACGAGTACCAGCTGCTCCACACGCGCCCGGCCTGGCCGGTCCGCCGGCCCAGCCGCTCGGTGAGCGCGGCGGCGTAGTCGGCGAAGACCTGCTGCTCGTCCCCGTACGCGACGAACCACTCGGCGACGTCGTGCTCGCCGCGGCCCCACAGCGTGCGCTCGTCGGCGCCGACGCGCGGCACCCCGAGCCCGAGCCCGCCCAGCAGGAGGACCCGCCCGTCGGGACCCTCGAGCGCGCCGACCGCGCTGCCGGAGTGGGCGGACGGCGTGTCGTTCGCGGCGTCGTCGGCGGTGAGCAGGCGCTCGGGGCTGCCCGTGATCCGCAGCGGCTGCTCACTGAGGCGCCGCCACCCGCTCGGGCTCCACGAGTTCCAGCCATGGCGGTAGAAGGACGTGTCGCCCCACGGGTGGAGCAGTGCGACGGGGCCCGCGGGGAGCGTGTAGCCGGTGGCGGTCCGCGTGGGTGCGCCGCTGGTGAGGACGGCGAGGGACATCCCGCCGAGCTCGAGGGTTGCTTGCATGGGGTGGACGACCTCTCCGTGGTCTGGGTGGGGTGGGGCGACCCGCGGGCCGCCCCACCCGGGGCGGCAGCGCGTCAGTCGAACAGCGCGTTGACCTTCTCGTTGGCCTCCGGCAGGGCGGTCGCCGCATCGGCCTGGCCGAGGGCGACGCTCTGGATGGCGTCCTGCACGATCTGGCTGATCTCCGAGCCGTGCTCGGAGATCGGGATGAGGAACGTGCCGTCCTCGGTCTGCTGCTGGTTGACGAAGACCTGGGCGTCCAGGCCGTCGGCGGACCGGACCTCGACGGCGGTCTCGGTGGCCGACTGCACGGCCGGGAACACGACCCCGGACTCGGCGACCGTCTGCTGGCACTCGGGCGACGCCAGGTACTCGACCCACTGCCAGGCGGCGTCCTTGTTCTCCGAGCCGGCGTAGATCGCGTCGGAGAGGCCGTTCATCGCGGACTTGCGTCCCTCGGGGCCGATCGGCAGCGGCGCGATGCCGTACTGGTCGGACACGTCGGCGTACGTCGACATGTTGAACGAGCCGAGCGTCGTCATGGCACCGCCGCCGCTGAGGAGCACCTCGGAGCGGGCGAGGGTCGACTGCGCGTCGAGCGGGGGCGCGAAGCCCTGGTCGGACAGTCCGGCGAGCCAGTCGACCGTCTCGACGAGGGCCGGGTCGTCGTAGTTGAACTCCGTCCCGAACGGGTTGGTGTCCGAGTAGGTCCAGCCGAGCGACGCGGCGAAGTTCCCCCAGCCGTTCTGGCCCTGGGAGCCGTCGGCCCACTCGGGCAGGAACCCGTAGGTGACCACGCTGTTCGGGTCGAACGCCGGGTCCAGACCGTTGCGCCCGGCGCTGTCGACCGACAGCGCGGCGACGGTCTCGCCGAACGTGCCGCCGTCGTCGGGGTTCCAGGTCAGCTCGGCCAGCGTCGCCGGATCGATGCCGGCCGCCTCGAGCTTGGCCTTGTCGTAGACGAGCGCGATGGTGTCCCAGTCCTTCGGGAGCCCGTAGCGGGCCTCGTCGATCACCCAGATGTCGGCGAGCCCGTCGACGTACTCCGACAGGTCCAGGTCGGACTCGTCGAGGTACGGCTGCAGGTCGACGATCTGCTGGTCGGCCACGAACTGCGGGTAGTAGGACGCCTGGTCGACCCACACGTCGGGCGCACTACCCGCGGCGAGCTGCGTCGTGAGGTTGGTCCAGTACTCGCCCCAGGCCGTCTGGGTGATGTTCACCTCGATGTCGGGGTTGGCCTCGGTGAAGTCGGCGGCGCACTGCTCGTAGGCGGGCAGCTGGACGTCGTCCCACATCCAGTACTCGAGGGTGACGGGACCGGAGCCACCCCCACCGCCGCCGTCGCCGGACGGCGAGCAGGCGCCGAGGGCGGTCACGGCGACGACGGCTCCGGCGGCTGCCGCGATGGTGCGGACGTGGTTCATGAGCGTGTCTTCCTTCGGTGGGATGGGTGGGGAGGGTGAGCAGGTGTGAGCAGGTGTGGGCAGGGTCGTTCGAGGTGCACCGGTCGTCGCGGACGCCGGCGTGGTGCGTGATGTGGGGGTTCGCGGGGTGCTGGTGCCGGAGTGGCTACTTGATCCCGGTGAAGTTGAGCGACTCGACGATCCGCCGGCCGAGGAAGGCGAGCAGGAGCAGGACGGGCAGGGTCGAGAGGGTCGAGCCGGCCATGAGGCCGGTCCAGTCGGGCTGGACGTTCGGCGACTGCTGCAGGAAGACGCCGAGCGCGACGGTCATGGTGCGGACCTCCTCGTCGCGTCCGATGAGCAGGGGCCAGAGGTAGTCCTTCCACGCCCAGATCACGGTGATGAGGCCGATGGTGATGAGCGGGCCCTGGCTCATCGGGAGCACCACCCGCCAGAAGATCCGCACGGTTCCCGCGCCGTCGAGCAGGGCTGCCTCCTCGACGTCACGCGGGATGGCGAGGAAGAACTGGCGCAGGAAGAACAGGGCGAACGGGGTCATGAGCAGGCTCGGCGCCACCATGCCGCCGATCGTGTTGAGCAGACCGAGGTCCCGGACGAGGACGAAGTTCGGCAGCAGCGTGAAGATGCCCGGCACCATGAGCGCGGCGACGAGGACGCCGAAGAGCACCTCACGGCCGGGGAACCGGAGACGGGCGAACGCGTAGCCGCCCATCGCGCAGAACAACGTCTGGAAGAACCCGATGAGCGAGCAGTAGACGATCGAGTTCCACAGGTACAGCAGGAAGTTGATCGACGAGCCCGTGCCTCCGGCGGCGCGGTCCTCCTCCGGCGAGAGCAGGCCGAGCACCCGGGCGAAGTTGACGAAGGTCGCGTCCGTCGGCCACATCCGGTCGGCGTCGGCGATCACGGCCGCGGCGGGCGTCATCGCGGTCTTGAGCATCCAGTAGAACGGGAACAGGGTCCCCAGGAGCGCGAGCACGAGGACCACCCAGCCCAGCGCGCGACCGGGGGTCACCGGCCGGCGCGGCACGCGGCGACGCGTCCGGTCGGGGGCGGCGGGGTCGGGCAGGACGGCGGGGATCACCGGGGGCACAGCGGTGCTGGTCATCGTCGTCTCCTCAGGTCAGCTGCGACTGCGAGGCGCGCAGGAGGCGGAACTGGATCGCCGTGAGGACGCCGAGGATGAGCACGAGGAGGACGGCCATCGTCGAGGCGTAGCCCATGCGGAAGTACGCGAAGGCGTTCTGGTAGATGTAGTAGTAGATGACCCGGCTGGCGTTGACCGGCCCACCCTTGGTCGTCACCGCGACCGTGTCGAAGATCTGGAACGAGCCGATCAGGGACACCACCAGCACGAGCGCGAGGATCGGGCGCAGCAGGGGCAGGGTGATCCGGGTGAAGAGGCGCCACTCCCCCGCTCCGTCCAGCGACGCGCTCTCGTAGAGCGAGGCCGGGATCTGGAGCATGCCGGCGTAGAAGAGCAGGGCGGTGTACCCGGCGAAGGCCCAGGTGTTGATCGCGGAGATCGTCGGGATCACGAGGTCCGGGTTCGTGAAGAACCCGATCGGCGGGAGCCCGGCGCCGCGGACGACGAGGTTGACGAAGCCGAGGTTCGTGTCCAGCAGCCACAGCCAGATGAGGCCGACCGTCACGTTGGGGACGAGCCAGGGCACCAGGAGCGTCGTGCGCAGGACGACACTGCGCGTGAGGCGGTGCATGAGCGCGGCCAGGGCCAGCGCGAGCGCCGTCGTCGTCACGACGTTGAGGACGACGTAGTAGAGGGTGCCGCTCATCGAGTTCCAGAACTCGGAGTCGGCGAGCACGTCGCGGTAGTTGTCGATGCCGACGAACTCCGGGTCGCCGAGCATGGTGTAGTCGGTGAAGGACCACCACAGGCCGCGTGCGGTCGGGTACAGGTAGAAGATCGCGAAGCCGAGGAGGACCGGTGCGACGAACAGGAGAGCCACGCGGCGGTCGTCCGGGCGGCGGCGGGGCGCCACGCGGGGACGGCGCGCCGAGAGCCGGCCGACGACGGCGGGGGCCGTCATCGTGACGCCCGGGGGCGCTGCCGGGCCCCGAGTGGGGAGGGGGCGCATCGTGGTTCAGGCATCATCTGCTCTCACGTCGTCGTGGGCTGGTGGTGTCCGCGCCGACCGACCGAGGCCGGCGCTATAATTTTCCAACTTGCTGTTATAAGACTCCTAGGAAGTGGGCACTGATGTCAAGAGAGGTCGTGCTCGAGGCGCTCGACGCCACGAGCACCATGGGTGGTCGATCGATGCTCCGGCGGCTCAACTCCCTGGGCCTGCTGCGCGTGCTCGCTCGCGAGCCCGCCACCCTGAGCCGGCTCGCGACCGCCTCCGGCCTCTCGCGGACGGCCGTGGAGTCGGTCGTCGCGGACCTCGTCCAGCTCGGCTGGGTGGAGTCCGGGCCCGCCGTCGGGGGCACGCGCCCGGGGCGCCCGGCCGCGTCCTTCCGGCTCCGGGAGTCCCTCGGTCGCGTCGTGTCGATCGACATCGGGGCCAACCACATGTACGCGGTCGTGGCGGACCTCACGGGGACCGTGGTCGCCGAGGTCACCCGTGCGACGCGTGAGGACGTCCCCGCGGCTGAGCGGCTGCGTCAGGCGTTCGGACTGGTCGACGAGGCCCTCGCCGCGGCGCAGCTGACCCGCTCCGACATGTGGATCCTTGCGGTCGGCTCCCCCGGCGCGATCGACGACGACGGCACCGTCGCCCACTTCGGCGGCACCGGCATGCCCGGGTGGATCGGCCTGGACATCCGCTCGGCGTTCCGTGCCGAGTTCGACACCGTGGTCATCGTCGAGGGCGACTGCGCCCTCGGGGCGCTCGCCGAGCGCTGGCTGGGCGCGGCCACCGACGCCTCGGACGTGGTCTACGTGCTGTGCGGCATCCGGACCGGCGCGGCCGTGATCGTCGACGGCCGGTTGCACCGCGGCGTCCAGGGCGGGGCCGGGCTCGTCGGCGAGATGCCCGAGCTCAAGTGGCGCGAGCTCAACGAGCAGTACGGCTCCCGCGTGCTCGGCACGCCACGGCCGACCCGCGAGCAGATCTTCGCGGCGGCGCGCGCGGGCGCGGCGCCCGCCGTGGAGGCCGTCCAGGAGTTCGCCGACGACCTCGCCACGGGCGCCTCCGCGATGGTCCTCGCGCTCAACCCTGAGCTGCTGGTCATCGGTGGTGGTAGCTCTGCCGGCGCCGACGTCTTCCTCGACCGGTTCGTGGAGACGCTGGGGCGCAAGTGCCCGCTGCCGCCCCGGGTCGTGGTGTCACCCCTGGGCTCGGCCGCGGTCGCCATGGGGGGCGTCCGGTCCGCGCTGATCCTCGCCGACGCCCGGCTCGAGGAGGCGGCCCGCAGCCTCGACGCGTTCCCCGCGCCCACGGACATGCTGCGACTCCTGGGGCTCGGGGCGGGCGCCGGAGCCGGCGCACCCTGAGCGCCGGGCGCCTGACTCGGAGGGACCTTCGACCCTGGCCCGGTGGGGGGCGCGGGGTGACGGTGAGCGCATGAGCGCTCTCGTGGTCTACGAGTCGATGTTCGGCAGCACCCGGGCGGTCGCGCAGGCCGTCACCGAAGGGCTGGACGAGCACCTGCCCGTGCGCTGCGTCGAGGTCTCGGCATGGGCCGCGGGGCTGGACGCCGGCGCGCTGCCCGCGGACGTCACCCTGCTCGTCGTCGGCGCCCCGACCCACGCGTTCTCCCTGAGCCGGCCCAGCACGCGCGCGGACGCGGCCAAGCAGGCGACGGGCGGCATCGTCTCGACGGGCACCGGGCTGCGCGAGTGGCTGGACCGTCTGACCCTGCCCGACGGCCTCGCCGTGGCGGCGTTCGACACCAAGGTCGCGAAGCCGCACCTGCCGGGCTCTGCGGCGGGCGCCGCCGAGAAGCGTCTGCGCCGGCTCGGCGGCCGGCCCGCGGCCCACCACCGGTCGTTCTGGGTCGCCGGCACGCAGGACGGTCTGCTGGCAGGCGAGCTCGAGGCGGCGCGGGCGTGGGGCGGAAGCCTCGCGCACGCCCTCGCGCACCGCTGACGCCCAGGGCCCGACCGACGCTCAGGCGTTGCTCAGGGCGTCCACGAGGCG
>CAUQTR010000088.1:0-7179 GCA_963521045.1 uncultured Actinotalea sp. | reverse complement strand
GCCGGGGCCGTGGCCGTGGCCGTGGCCGCGCCGTCGGGCGTGGGGCTCGGCGCCATCGCGGCGGCGTCGGCCGTGAGCCTCATCGCGCTCGACGACGCGACCGACGTCGTCGACGGCGTCGCGTGCCCGGTGGACCCGATGGAACGGCTCCAGTGCGAGTCCTGCCAGTGACCGCCGGGGCTGCCCCCCTCCGCTCGGCCTGACCCGGCCGGGGAGCGTTGCCGTCGCATGGTGACGCCAGCCCTCCCCGGCCCGGACGCCGCCCCACCCCGGGGCGGTCCCGACCTCCGCCGCGGCCTGCCTGCGCGGCCCTCGACCACACCCAGGAGCACCACCATGACCAGCGAGACCACCACCACCCACCCGCCCCGCATGCTCGGCACCGGCATCTCCGAGGGGCTGCTGCTCAAGCCCGTCCGCTACCAGTGGGCCATGGACCTGTACGACCAGGCCGTCGCCAACACGTGGTTCCCCAACGAGATCCAGCTCGGCGAGGACCTCGCGGACTTCGCGCGCATGACGGACGAGGAGAAGCACGCCGTCACGTTCCTCATGTCCTACTTCAACCCCAACGAGCTGCTCGTCAACAAGGCGCTCGCCTTCGGCGTCTACCCGTACATCAATGCGCCCGAGGCGCACCTGTACCTCGCCAAGCAGATGTGGGAGGAGGCCAACCACTGCATGTCCTTCGAGTACGTGCTGGAGACGTTCCCGATCGACCGCGGCCAGGCCTACGACTCGCACGTCAGCGTGCCGTCGATGGCCGCGAAGGAGGAGTTCGAGGTCCACTACATCCGTCGCATGACGGAGCAGACGCTCGACATCACGACGACGGAGGGCAAGCGCGACTTCGTCCGGAACCTCGTGGCCTACAACATCATCCTCGAGGGGATCTGGTTCTACTCGGGCTTCATGGTCGCGCTGAGCTTCCGGCAGCGGAACCTGCTGCGGAACTTCGGCAGCCTCATCGACTGGATCGTGCGCGACGAGTCGCTGCACCTGAAGTTCGGGATCAACCTCATCCTCACGGTGCTCGAGGAGAACGAGGACCTGCAGACGCCCGAGTTCGCGGACGAGATCCGGCAGATGGTGCTCGACGCCGTCGCCATGGAGGAGCAGTACAACCGCGACCTGCTGCCGAACGGCATCCTCGGCCTCAACGCCGACTACGTGAACCAGTACGTGCAGTATCTCGCGGACCGGCGGCTCGAGGAGCTCGGCTTCGAGCCGCACTACAACGTGAGCAACCCGGCCAAGTGGATGGCGACGGCCAACGACACGCTCCAGCTCGTCAACTTCTTCGAGGCGACGAACACGAGCTACGAGGTGAACGCGAGCGCGTCCACCGCCCGCTGACGCACCGTCCACCCCCTCACGCAGACTGGAGGGTTCGGGCCCCGACACGACGGCGTGTCGGGCCGGAACGCTCCAGTCTGCGGAGGGGGAGGGCTCAGGGGTGGGACGAGTGGGTCAGAAGGCGGGGATGACCTCGCCGGCCGGCCAGCGGTCCTCGATGAACGCGCGGACCTCGTCGGAGCGGAGCAGCTCGTCGAGCGTCGCGAGGGCCTCGTTCTCCCTGTCCTCCGAGCGGACCGCGAGGAAGTTCGCGTACGGGTTCTCGTCCCCGGACTCGAGGTAGATCGAGTCCTCGGCCGGGTTGAGGTCGGCCTCGAGGGCGTAGTTGCCGTTGATGATCGCGGCGTCGACGTCCTGCAGCGAGCGGACCAGCTGCTCGGGCGCCGTCTCGACGAACTCGAGGTCCTTCGGGTTCTCGGCGACGTCGAACAGCGTCGGGTCGCCCTCGGTCTCGGCGAGCGTGATGACGCCCGCCGCCTCGAGCAGCTCGAGCGCTCGCGCCTGGTTGCCCGGGTCGTTGGTGATCCCGACGAGACCGCCGTCGGGCAGGTCGTCGACGGACTCGACCGAGTCCGAGTAGATCCCGTAGGGCTCGATGTGGACGCCGTCGAAGTGGTCGAACTCGAAGCCCTGCTCCTCCACCTGCGACTCGAAGTACGGAAGGTGCTGGAAGTAGTTCGCGTCGAGGTCGCCCTCCGCCAGTGCCGTGTTCGGCAGCACGTAGTCGTCGAACGCCACGATCTCGAGGTCCAGGCCGGCGTCGGCCGCGAGCTCGGCGTCGACGAACTCGAGGATCTCGCCGTGCGGCACCGGGCTGGCGCCGACGGTGAGCGTGGTGACCCCGTTCTCGTCGGCCGCGGGGCTCTCGCCGGCCGGCTCCTGCCCCCCGGCCGAGCAGCCGGCCATCACCAGGGCCGTGGCGGACAGTGCGGCTGCGGTGCGGACGGTGCGATTCATGGTGCTCTCCTGACGGTGCGGCCCGCCGCCGGTCGGCGGACGGGGTGGTGCGGGTGGTTCGGCTGGTGGTGCCCGGGCGGCGGCGGCGCGCGACCGCTCAGCGGTGGTCGAGGCGGCGCGCGACGGCGTCGCCCACGACCTGGACCGCCTGGACGATGAGGACGATGACGACGACGCAGACGACCATCACGGTCGTGTCGAAGCGCTGGTAGCCGTAGCTGATGGCGAGGAACCCGAGGCCCCCGCCACCGATCGCGCCGGCCATCGCCGAGTAGGCGACGAGGGCGATGACGGTCGCGGTGAATCCCGCGACGATGCTCGGCAGCGCCTCGCGCAAGAGCACCTGGACGAGGATGCGCCGGCGGCTCGACCCCATGACCTGGGCGGCCTCGACCTTGCCGGGGTCGACCTCGCGCACGGCCGTCTCGACGAGCCGGGCGAAGAACGGGATGGCGCCGATGCTCAGGGGCACGACGGCGGCCTGCCACCCGAGGCTGGTCCCGACCACGGCGCGCGTGAACGGCAGCAGCGCGATGGCCAGGATGATGAACGGCAGCGAGCGGCCGATGTTCACGACGAGGCCGAGCGGCCCACGGACGAGGGTGAGCGGGCGCAGACCCTGCGGGGCCACCGCTCGCAGGAGCAGGCCGAGCGGCAGCCCGACGAGGGCGGTGACGACCGCCGAGAGCCCGACCATCTGGAGTGTCTCGAGCGTCGCCTCGGGCACGGCCTGGGTGATCACCGGGTCGTCGAGGAACCCGCTGCTGAGGATGCCGGCGAGCATCACGCCACCTCCCGCGCGTCGAGCCCGGCCGCGCGCAGGCTGGCCAGCGTGGGCGCGACGGCGTCGTGCGGCAGGTCGATCTGCAGCCGGCCGACGCGCAGCCCGGCGAGCGTCTCGATCGTGCCCGCCACGACCTCGACGCCCTCGCCGAGCGCCGCGACGGCGGCGAGCGCCCGGTGCGTCGGCACGGTCCGTGTCGCGTAGGTGACCTCGACGAGCGTGCGCGCGTCGTCGGGCGGCAGGTCGGGGACGGGGATGAGGGCGTCCGAGAGCGGCGAGCCGGCCTGCGTGACCACCTCGTCGAGGCGTCCGCTCTGCACGACCCGCCCGTGCTCGAGGAGCGTCACGCTGTCGCACACCTCGCGGACCACGCTCATCTCGTGGGTGATGATCACGACGGTGATGCCCAGGCGGTCGCGCAGCTCGCGGACGAGCCCGAGGATCTGGCGCGTCGTCGCGCCGTCGAGGGCCGACGTCGGCTCGTCGCACAGCAGCACGGCGGGCTCGGTCGCGAGCGCGCGGGCGATGCCGACCCGCTGGCGCTGACCGCCCGACAGCTGCGCTGGGTACGCCGTCCCGCGGTCGCCCAGGCCGACGAGCTCGAGCAGCTCGGCGACCCGCTCGGCGCGGCGCCGCCGCGGGACCCCGGCGACCTCGAGCGGGTACGCGACGTTCCCGGCCACGGTCCGCGAGTCGAGCAGGTTGACGTGCTGGAAAACCATCCCCATCGCCCGCCGCGCCTCGCGCAGCCGGCTCCCGGGCAGGGCCGAAATGTCGCGGCCGTCGACGACGACGCTGCCCGACGTCGGCCGTTCGAGGCCGGTGAGGCAGCGCACCAGCGTGGACTTGCCGGCACCGGACCGACCCACGATGCCGTGCACGGCACCGCGCTCGACGACGAGGTCGATGCCGTCGAGGGCGACGACGTCACCTGCGGCGGCGGGGTAGACCTTGCGCAGGCCGGACAGCTCGATCACGGGGTCCTCCGGGGACGCGGCGGCATCCCTCGCCGGCGCGTCGGAGCGGTGGCGGGGATGCGGGATGGTTCGGGGGAAGTGCGGGCGCGGCGACCGACGCGGGGGTCGGTGGGCGCGCCGGTCAGGCGCGGGGCCGGGCGTGTCCGGGCGGGGCCGGACGCGGGTCGCTCAGCGGCGACACATCGCCCGACGGCACATTCGCATCGCGGGCAGGGCCGCGCTGATGCAGATGGAGCCGTGGGCACTCATAGGACGATTGAACCACGCACGCAGGGCTCGACCCGCATCGGCGGCGGACCAGGTCTCACGATGAGGACGATCATCCGCTCACGGCGGCGCCCACCTCCTGGGCCCCTCCATCCGGACGCGGAGCCCCGTGCCGGACGCGGAGCCCCGTGCCCGTCCGCGGAGCGCCGTGCCAGGAGCGCGGAGCCCCGTGCCGCGACTCGCCGGCGCGCCGTGGCACAGGGCTCCGCGTACGAGGACCGCGTGGCACAGGGCTCCGCGCACGGGGAGAGCGGCGGCGGGGGCGGTGCGGGGCGGGCGGAGCGGGGCGGCTAGAGGCGGGCGGTCCAGATGAGGAGCATCGTGACCAGGAAGCCCACGGCGTAGTTGACGCCGAGGAACTGCCGCCAGCCGCGGTTGGCGGCCTCGGCGTCGGCGTCGCGCACGGACCGGAACGGCCACACGACGGCGACGTAGGGCAGCACGAGGACGGCGGCGAGCGGTCCCGGCCACGGCGTCGCGAGCATCAGCGCGCCGCCGGCGAGGTAGAGCGCGATCGCGAGCCGCACCGTGACGCGGCCACCCAGCACGGTCGCGACCGAGCCGATGCCGGCTGCGCGGTCCGGCGGGATGTCCTGCACTGCGCCGAACGCCTGGCTCGCCGCGCCCCACAGGAAGAACGCGGCCAGGACGAGCCACGCACCGCGTCCGATCGGCTCCCCCGCGAGCACGAGCCCGTAGAGCGCGGGCGAGACGAAGTGCGTGCTCGACGTCAGCGAGTCGAGCACGGGCCGCTCCTTGAACCGCAGCCCGGGCACCGAGTACGCGAGCACCGCGAACAGGGAGACGGCCAGCACCGCCCACGACGCCGGCGACCCGACCGCGACGAGGTACGCGACGAACGGCACGGGGAGCAGGGCCGCTGCGAGCAGCGTGGTCCGGTGCACCCGGCGGTCGAGCAGGGCGCCCTCGACGCCGCCCTTGCGGGGGTTGGCCAGGTCGGACTCGTAGTCGAAGACGTCGTTCACGCCGTACATCAGCAGGTTGTACGGGACGAGGAAGAACACCGTGCCGACCAGCCACCGGACGTCGATCTCACGGGTCGCCATGACGTACGCGGCCGCGAACGGGTACGCCGTGTTGACCCAGCTCAGCGGACGGGAGGCGACCAGGAGCTGGCGCAGCGTGCCCCCGCGCCCGACGCCGCGCGGCCGTGCAGGCGACTCCCCGCCCGCCGTCGGCACGGCCGTCACCGCTCGCTCCCGGCCGGCGTGGGCCCGACGCGCCCGGGCTCGCGATCCGGCCCGGAGAACCTCTCGCGCACCGCCGAGCGGCGGCCCAGCAGGTGCCACAGCGCCGGCAGCAGGAGCGCGACCGCCAGGGGGTAGCCCAGGTCCTCGACGGGTGCCCGGCCGAAGCGGAGACCGACCAGGTGCTCGTCCGCGAACTCGAAGAGCCCGGCCGCGATCATGAGGTTGTCGAAGACGATCGTCATCACGGCGAGCACCGCGACCGTCCACCCGATCGCGCGCAACGACGGCGCGACCCGCGCCCGCCGGGCCACGAGCACAGCCACCGCGGCGACGGCGACGAAGACGACGTCGAGGAGGAGGTACGTCACCGCGCCACCTCCCGCCCGCGCGTCGCCCCCGCGCGCCCCGCGAGCCACCGCGAGAACGCGACGTAGAGGTTCATCGTGAGGTAGCTGAGCAGCGTGAGGAACCCGATCTCCTCGATCGGCAGCTCGGGCGCGAGGAGGATCCCCGTCATGAACGGGCTCTGCCCGCGGAAGAAGATGCCCAGCCCGACGCCGACGAGGTCCCACACCACGAGGAACGCGACGCCGGCCGCGAGGACGACGGCGGCGCGGCGGGCGTCGGCGAAGAAGAAGAGCCGGTGGCGGTGGTCGAGCACGGCCATCCCGCCGATCGAGACCAGCAGGGCCGCGGCGTACGCGAGGCTCACCCGGCCACCCTGCCCGACGTCGGGGCGGCGACGCCCGAGGCCTCGGACGCCGAGGACGCGGACGATCCGGGCCGCGCAGCCTCCGGCTCACCGGCACCCCGCGGTGCGAGCGGCTCCGGCAGCGGGCCCGTGGAGGTGTCCCCGCGCAGCCGCTTGACCACGAGCTCGGCACTGATGAGGCACATCGGCAGCCCGATCCCCGGGATCACGGACCCGCCGGCGTGCAGCAGCCCGTCGACCCGGCGCGAGGTGTTCCCGGCCCGGAACATGGCGCTCTGCGCGAGCGTGTGCGCCGGACCCAGCGCCGTGCCGCGCCACGTGCCCAGGTCCTCGGCGAAGTCGGCGGGCCCGACCGTCCGCCGCACGACGACGCGCTCGGCCAGGTCGGGCACGTCGGCCCACCGGGCGATCTGCGCGATCGCGGCATCCGCGACCGCCTCGACCCACGCGTCGCCCGCGCCGCCGACCCCGCCACGGCCGAGCGTCGGGTCCGGGGGCACGGGGACGAGCACGAAGAGGTTCTCGGACCCGGGCGGTGCCGCGCTCGGGTCGGTCGCGCTCGTCCGGCTCACGTAGAGGGACACGGGGTCCGGGACGGTCCCCGCGGCCGCGGGGAGCGCGCCCCCGCGACCCAGCCGACGCCGGGGCGGGAAGATGCGGTCGAAGCCCTCCTGCCAGTCCTCGGTGAACAGCAGGGTGTGGTGCTCGAGCTGGGGCAGCGCACCGCGCACGCCGAGGTACACGAGGACGGCGCTCGGCCCCGGGACCCTGCGGTCCCACCAGCGCCGCGAGCGCGAGCGCAGGTGCGCGGGCAGCAGCTGCGTCTCGGTGTGGTGCAGGTCGGCCGTCGAGACGACGACGTCGGCCGGGAGCCAGTGCGAGCCGTCGGCGTCGGACCAGCGCACGCCCGTGGCG
>CAUQTR010000087.1:0-7335 GCA_963521045.1 uncultured Actinotalea sp. | reverse complement strand
GTCCAGCCGTGCTCCGGGTCGCGCAGGAGCCGGGCGCGGTCCGCGCGGGTCAGCTCGCGCGCCGCGGCGTCGAGCCGGGCCGGCCGCGTGAGGAGGTCGCCCACGAGCTTCTGCGGCGTCAGGGGCATCCACGCGAGGTTGAGCGCGATGCGCACCTCGCGCAGCGTCCGCAGCTCCTCGACGACGTCGGCGCGGTCCTCCGCGGGCACGGGGTACCCGAGCTGCGCGACGTACTGGGCCGCGAGCCGGGCGAGCATGTCGCGGACGAACGAGACGCGCGCGAGGTTGTGCGGCTTGCCGGTGCGACGGGCGCGCTGGATCGCGTCCGCCACGTCCGCCGGCGCGATCGTCACCGCCCGCCCGTCCAGCCGCACCGTGACGGTCTCCGCCGGGACCCGTTGGCGCTGACGCACGGCGCGCGCGAGCACCCGGGCCATCACGGCGCGGCCCTTGATCTCGGCGACCTCGTCCGCCTCGGTCGCGGTCGCCCGGACGCCGGGCACGAGGTCGGCCACCGTGGCCGTCACGACGCCGGTCTCGCCGAGCGAGGGCAGCACCTGGTCGATGTACCGCAGGAAGGTGCGGCTCGGCCCCACGACCAGGACGCCGGACCGCTCGAGCATGCGCCGGTGCGCGTAGAGCAGGAACGCGGCGCGGTGCAGCGCCACGGCCGTCTTGCCCGTCCCCGGCCCGCCCTGGACGACGAGGGCTCCCGCCAGGTCGGCGCGGATGATCGCGTCCTGCTCGGCCTGGATCGTCGCGACGATGTCGCCCATCCGCCCCGTGCGCCCGCTGGACAGCGCCGCGAGCAGCGCACCCTCGCCCGACAGCCCGCTGAGCACGCCGTCGCGCCGGTCGGACGCGTCGGTCGTGCCCTCCCGCGGCTCACCGACGAGCGCGTCGAGGTCCAGCACCTCGTCCTCCAGGCCGGTGACCACCCGCCCCTTCGTCACCAGGTGACGACGGCGCACGACGTCGTCGGGCTGGGCGGAGGTGGCCCGGTAGAACGCCTGGGCCGCCGGTGCGCGCCAGTCGGTCAGCAGCGAGGTGTGCTCCTCGTCCGTGAGCCCGATCCGGCCGATGTACCGCGTCGCGCCGTCCGTGAGGTCGAGCCGCCCGAAGCACAGGCGCTGCTCGACCGCCTCGAGCTGCGCGAGCCGGTCCTCGTACAGCGTCGCGAAGGCGTCCCGCTCCGAACGGTTCTGCGGCGACCCGGACGGGCCCACGCGCCGCACCCGGGCGAGGCGCGCCCGCGCCTGCGCTCGCAGGGCGTCGAGCCGTGCGTACCGGACGTCCACCGCCTCCTGCTCCTGGCGCAGCTGGTCCTGCCTGGATGACACGGGCCCCCCTGGGTCGACGCTCGCGGACGCGGCCGTCCATCATCCACCCTCGCGGGACCTGCGTGTGCGCGCCCTCGGCGGCCATTTCGGGCAAAGGCCGCGTCCGGTGCGCCGCGACACGCCAGGACCCGGCGGCGTCGTCGGCTCACCGGGCGGTGGAGCACGAGAGCCCCCTAGGATCGGGCCCGGTGCCCCCCGGGTGCCGAGCCGGGCGAGCGTGAAGGGTGGCCAGTGCCGTACCGCGACATCAACCCGCGCCCCATCCGCGTCCTGCTCGTCGAGGACGACGACGGGGACGCCCTGCTCGTCTCCGAGCTGTTCGCGGACGCGGACGTGCCGGTCGAGCTGGTCCGCGCGCGCACGGTGGACGAGGCCCTGACGCTCCTCGACGTCGACTGCATCCTGCTCGACCTGGGCCTGCCCGACGCGGTCGGCATCTCTGCTCTCGAGCGCGTCCTGGACGCGCCGAACATCCCCGCCGTCGTCGTGCTGACCGGGCTGTCCGACACCGGCCAGGGCCTGCGGGCCGTCGCCGCGGGGGCGCAGGACTACCTCGTCAAGGGCGAGGTCGGCGCCGAGCTGCTCGGCCGGTCGGTGCGCTACGCGATCCAGCGGCGCCGGGCCGAGCGGCAGGAGCGAGAGCTCTACCGGGCCCAGGTCCGCAACTACGAGACCACCCGGCTCGAGCGGGCGCTGCTGCCCACGCCCTTGGTCGGCGACGGGGCGCTCGAGGTGCTCGTCGGCTACCGCGCCGGTCGTGACGGTCTGCTCGGCGGTGACTTCTACGACGTCGTCGAGCGCGACGACGGCTCGGTCGCCGCGATCGTGGGCGACGTCGCGGGACACGGTCCGGACGAGGCGGCGCTCGGTGCGACCCTGCGGACGGCCTGGCGCACGTCCGTCCTGGCGGGCCTGCCACCGGCCAAGGTGCTCGACGTGGTCGAGCAGATCCTCACGGCCGAGCGTGGTCGGCCCGAGATCTTCGCGACGCTCGTGCAGGTCGTGGTCTCGCCCGACCGTCGCTCGCTCGACCTGTACCTCTGCGGCCACCCCACGCCGTTCCTCCTGGGCGTCCCGACGACGTCGCTGCCCTCGGAGACGCGCGGGCGCGCCCTCGGTATCCCCGTGCTCGGCGGGTGGCAGCCCCAGCGCGTGGAGCTGGGTGAGAAGTGGCGCGTCATCATGTTCACGGACGGCGTGCTCGAGACGACGATCGACGACGGCCACGCGCGGCTCGGCGAGGAGGGGCTGCAGCGGGTCATGGAGCAGCAGCTCGCGACGGAGTCCGAGCCTGGTCAGGAGCCTGCCGGGCCGTCGCTCGTCGACTCCATCCTCGAGGCGGTGACGGCGCGCCACGGCGGCAACCTCGTGGACGACACGGCCCTCGTCCTCCTCGGCTGGGGCGGCCGGTGACGGACGCGCGCACGGACGACGCCGGAGGCCCCGCCCTCCCGAGCGCCGCCCGCCGCGGCGAGGGGACGACGCTGCGCCGCCGTCTCGGCATCGCGCTCGCAGCGGCGTCGATCGCCCTCGCGCTCCTCATGGCCGGTGCCGTCTGGGCGCTCCTGCGCCACACCGACCGCCAGGAGGCGGTGACGGGGGTCTACTTCCAGGCCATCACGGAGGCCGACCGCGGCTACACCCGGCTCGTCGACGCCGAGACCTCGGTGCGGGGCTACGCGCTGACCGGCGACCCGACGACCCTCGAGCCGTTCGAGCGGCTGCTGGACCCGGACGCCGCGAGCCCGACGGTCGACCCGGGGGAGCCCGTCGACACGGACGCGGCCCTCCGCGCGGAGCTCGGCGAGGACCACGCCGTCCTCGAGGTGCGGGCCCGCGCCGGCGCGGCCGCCGAGGCGTGGTTCACGCAGTTCGCCGAGCCGACCATCGCGGCGGTCGAGGCGGACGGCATCGGCGCGGTGGGCGTCGAGGACGTCGAGAGGGGCCGCGTGCTCTTCCAGGACGTGCGCGACGGGGCCGAGGAGTACATCGCGCTGCTCGCCGACGCGCGCCGGGCCGCGATCGACGACCTCCAGGCCTCGACGCGCCTGCTGCGCGCCGTGCTCGTGACCTTCACCCTCGCCGCGGTCGCGGTCGGGGTGCTGCTGTGGATCTTCCTGCGGCGCTGGGTCACGGACCCGCTGGCCACGCTCGCGCGGGACGCGCGCGCCGTGGCCGACGGCGACGTGACGCACCCCGTCGGGCACGTCGGGCCGGGGGAGGTCGGCGATCTCGCGCAGGACGTCGAGCAGATGCGGCTGCGCCTCGCGGCGCTGGTCGCGGAGGCGCACGCGCAGCGCGCCGCCCTCGAGGAGTCGCACGCCCAGCTCGTCGAGCAGGCGGAGGACCTCCGCCGGTCCAACCGCGACCTCGAGCAGTTCGCCTACGTGGCCTCCCACGACCTCCAGGAGCCGCTGCGCAAGGTCGCGAGCTTCACCCAGCTGCTGGCCAAGCGCTACGAGGGCCAGCTCGACGAGCGCGCCGACCAGTACATCGCCTTCGCCGTCGACGGCGCCAAGCGCATGCAGCGGCTCATCAACGACCTCCTGGGTTTCTCGCGCGTCGGCCGGATCGGCGGCGAGCTCTCCGACGTCGACCTCGGCGAGCTGGTCGACCAGGTGACGGGGGACCTCGACCGGGCGCTCGAGGAGACCGGCGGCACGGTGGAGGGTCAGGACCTGCCCACCGTGCGCGGCGAGCGTCCCCTGCTGGTCCAGCTCGTCGCGAACCTCGTCGGCAACGCGCTGAAGTTCCGCCATCCGGACCGCGCGCCCCGGGTCCGCCTGGACGCGGTCCGGTCGGGCGACCGGTGGGAGGTGGCGGTCCACGACAACGGGATCGGCATCGACCCGCAGTACGCCGAACGGGTGTTCGTCATCTTCCAGCGGCTGCACGCCAAGGAGGTGTACGAGGGCACCGGCATCGGCCTCGCGCTGTGCAAGAAGATCGTCGAGTACCACGGCGGCCACATCTGGATCGACCCGGAGCCGTCCGACGGCGGCACCACGATCCGGTTCACGCTCCCCGTGGCCGAGGCCGACGCACTCGCCGTCGCCGCGGCCGCCACGGCGCCGCCCGGCGGGCGGGCCGAGGCAGATCCCGTAGGCTCGCAGCGCGGGGAAGACGAGCTCCCCGCCCGCGGCGAGGCCGCGCACGACCCGGAGGACCCCACGCATGAGTGACCACAAGACGATCGACGTCCTGCTCGTCGAGGACGACCCGGGCGACGTCCTCATGACGCGCGAGGCGTTCGCCGAGAACAAGGTCGCCAACCGGCTCGCCGTGGTCAGCGACGGGGTCAGCGCGCTCGAGTTCCTGCGCAAGGAGGGTGAGCACGCCGACGCCCCGACGCCGGACCTGGTGCTCCTCGACCTCAACCTCCCCCGCATGGACGGCCGCGAGGTCCTGGCCGCGATGAAGTCCGACGACGAGCTGCGCCGCATCCCCGTCGTCGTGCTGACGACGTCCGAGGCCGAGGAGGACGTGCTGCGCAGCTACTCGCTGCACGCCAACGCCTACGTCACCAAGCCCGTCGACTTCGAGCGGTTCATCGACGTCGTGCGGCAGATCGACGACTTCTTCGTCTCCGTGGTGCGGCTGCCCTCGCGCTGAGACCAGCGGGCTCTGGGCCTGTCGGGACCTGCCGGGCGCGGAATTCCGGGCAGGGCCGCGACGTTGTGGCGGGTGCCGGCCGAGGCGGCCGGTGGCAGGCAGGACGGAGGACGTGATGCGTGACCCCAGCGAGATCTACACGATCGACGAGGACGTCGCCCGCGACCTGACGCTCCGCGCCGAGGCCGGCACCGGCCCGGTGCTGCTGCACCTCGTCCGCGGCTTCGTCGACGCCGGCAACGCCGGCCAGCTCGCGGCCGAGCACCTGGCCGACCGCTTCGAGACGGAGCGGCTCGCGACCTTCGACGTGGACGCGCTGCTCGACTACCGCTCGCGCCGCCCGACGATGGTCTTCGACTCGACCACGTGGGCCGAGTACGACGAGCCGTACCTCGCGGTCGACGTGGTGCGCGACGGGGAGTCCGTGCCCTTCCTCCTGCTCCACGGCACCGAGCCGGACGTGCAGTGGGAGCGGTACGTCGCCGCGGTCCGCGAGATCGTCGAGCGCTTCCGGGTGCCGCTGTCGGTGGGCGTCCACGGCGTCCCGATGGGCGTGCCGCACACCCGCCCTCTCGGCGTCACGGCCCACGCGACGCGGCCCGAGCTCGTCGCGGACCACACGTCGTGGTTCGGCCGCGTGCAGGTGCCGGCGAGCGCGAGCGCCCTGCTGGAGCACCGTCTCGGGCGCTGGGGCCACGACGCCATGGGCTTCGCGGTCCACGTGCCGCACTACCTCGCGCAGTCCGCCTACCCGCAGGCCTCGCTCGTCGCCCTCCAGCAGGTCGAGCGCGCCACCGGCCTCGACCTCGACGCCACGGCGCTCGAGTCGGCGGCCGCAGACGCGACCGCCGAGATCGAGCGCCAGGTGGAGGCGTCGGAGGAGATCGCCGCCGTCGTGCACGCGCTCGAGGAGCAGTACGACTCCTTCTCGCGCGCGATCGGCCGGACCAACCTCCTCGCGGAGCAGGCCGAGATCCCGACCGCGGACGAGCTCGGCGCCGAGTTCGAGCGGTTCCTCGCGCAGCAGCAGGGTGGGGACGGCACCGCGACGTGAGTGCCGGTGGCGGGTCGCCGATGTCCGGTGACGCGCCGGCGACGTGCCGGTGGCGTCCGGTGACGCGCACCATCGGCAGGTGACGTTCCCTCCCGTGACGCCCCCGGCCACGCGCCGGGCGGGCCTCGTGCTCGGTGCGGCGCTCGCGGCGTACGCGATCGGCGTGCTCCACCGCGGCTCGCTCGGCGTCGCGGGCGTGCTGGCGACCGAGCGGTTCGAGGTCGGCGCGGCGGTCCTGTCCACGTTCGTCGTCGTCCAGCTCGGGGTGTACGCGGCGCTCCAGGTGCCTGCGGGCGTGCTGCTCGACCGGTACGGCGCCCGGGCGATGATCGGGACGGGTGCCGCCGTCATGGCGGCCGGGCAGCTGCTGCTCGGCGTCGCCGACGACCTGCCCGTGGCGTACGTCGCGCGCGTCCTCATCGGCGCCGGTGACGCCGCGACCTTCGTCTCGGTGATCCGGCTCGTCGCCGCGTGGTTCCCGCCGCGCCGCGTGCCCCTGATGACCCAGCTCACGGGCGTCGTCGGGCAGAGCGGTCAGGTGCTGGCGGCCGTCCCCCTCGTCGCCGTGCTGCACCTCGCCGGCTGGACGTCGGCCTTCGTCGGCCTGGGTGCGGTCGGCGTGCTCGCGTCGGTGCTCGCCTGGGGTGTCGTGCGGGACGCGCCCGCCGGGGTCGTGGTGCGCGGCGGCGGTGGCGTCGTCGCGCCCGTGCGTGAGGTCGCGGCCGTCCCGGGCACGTGGCTCGGCTTCTGGTCGCACGCGCTCAGCCAGTTCTCGCTCACCGTGTTCGTCCTGCTCTGGGGCTACCCGTTCCTCACCGTCGCGCAGGGTCTGAGCCCTGCCGTGGCCGGTGGGCTCCTCACCCTCAACGTGCTCGCCGTGGTGGCGTCCGGCCCGGTCGTGGGCGCGCTGACGGGGCGTCACCCGCTGCGCCGGTCGTGGATGGTCATCGCGATCGCGCTCGCCACCGCGGCGGCGTGGGCGGCCGTGCTCCTGCACCCCGGCCGGAGCCCGCTCTGGCTCCTGGCGGTGCTCGTCGTCGTGCTCGGTGTCGGGGGCCCGGGCTCGGCCATCGGGTTCGACTACGCCCGCACCTTCAACGCGAGCGGCCGCCTGGGCACCGCCACCGGGCTCGTCAACGTCGGCGGCTTCGCGATGGCCGTGCTGAGCGTGCTCGCGGTCGGGGTGGTGCTCGACGTGGCGGCGCAGCGTGGCGCCGCCCCGCTCTCGCTCGACGCGTTCCGCCCGGCCTTCGCGGTGATGGCCCTGCCGTGGGCCGTGTGCCTCGTCGGGGTCCTCCTGAGCCGGCGGGCGACGCGGCGGGTGATGGC
>CAUQTR010000086.1:0-7385 GCA_963521045.1 uncultured Actinotalea sp. | reverse complement strand
CCGACACCCCGGCCCGCGCGCCGCCCGTCCGGGCCTGCGCGCGCCGTCCGCCCGTCCCTCGGGCTCGAGCGCCGCCGCAGCCTGACGGGCTGGACGTTCCTCGTCCCGGCCGCGCTGCTGATCCTGTGGCTGAACTTCTGGCCGATGATCCAGGCGTTCGTCCTGTCGCTGCAGACGGGTCGCGGCACCCGCCTCGAGGCGGCCGACCCGCTGTGGTCGAACTACGCCCGGCTGCTCGAGGACGAGAACTTCAAGCTCACCCTGGCGACGACGTTCATCTACCTCGTCGTCCAGGTGCCGATCATGCTCGCGATCGCCCTGGTCCTGGCGAACCTGCTCAACGACCCGAACCTGCGGTTCAAGGGGTTGTGGCGGACGGCGATCTTCCTGCCGAGCGCCGTCGGGCTCGTCTCGTACGCGCTCGTCTTCCGCACGATGTTCGCCAACGACGGCCTGGTCAACGACGTCCTGCTCTGGGTCGGCCTCATCGACGGGCCGATCAACTGGCTGGGCCAGACCGGGACCGCCCGCCTGGTCATCGTGCTCGGCCTGCTGTGGCGGTGGACCGGCTACAACATGATCTTCTACCTCGCGGCGCTCCAGAACATCGACCGCTCGACGATCGAGGCGGCCCGGATCGACGGAGCAGGGTCCTTCCAGACGTTCTGGTACGTCACCGTGCCGCAGCTCCGGCCGATGATCCTGCTCACGGCGATCATGTCGACCAACGGGACGCTCCAGCTCTTCGACGAGTCGTTCAACCTCACCGCGGGGGGTCCGGCCAACACGTCGATGACCATCTCGCACTACCTGTACATGGTCTCGTTCCGCAACAACCCCAACTTCGGGTACGCCGCGGCGATCTCGTACGTGATCCTGATCATCGTCGCGGTCCTGGCCGTGATCCAGCTGAGGGTGGGTGACAAGCGTGACTAGGCGGTCGTGGCGCCGGGTCCCGGGCTACCTGTTCCTGACGGTCGCCGCACTGGCGTCGGTCTTCCCGCTGTACTTCATGGTGGTCTCGGCGACGAACACGAGCCAGGAGGTCCTCAGCTCGAAGCTGCTGCCGGGGAGCCACCTGCTGGCGAACTTCGAGGCGCTGGTGACGTCGCAGCCGCTGGCCTCCGCGCTCTGGTACTCCGCGATCATCGCCGTCGGCACGACGATCCTCGCGCTGGCCGTCACGTCGATCGCCGGCTACGGGTTCGAGGTCTACCACACGCGCGGCAAGGACTGGCTGATGCGGGTGCTGCTCCTGGCGATCATGATCCCGTTCGCGGCGACCATGATCCCGCTGTTCCGGATGTTCGCCGACCTGGGGCTCGTCAACTCCTGGTTCGCGGTGGTGCTGCCGACGATCTCCACGCCGTTCCTCATCCTGCTGTTCCGCCAGGCGTCGCGCTCGTTCCCGCCGGACATCATCGAGGCTGCGCGGCTCGACGGGCTCCGGGAGACCGCGATCTTCCTGCGGATCTACCTGCCGACCATGCGGTCGACCTTCGCGGCCGCCGCCGTCATCACGTTCATGGCCGCCTGGAACAACTTCCTGTGGCCGAAGGTGATCCTCGTCGACAACGCGGTCCAGACCATGCCGATGCTGCTGTCGAACATCCGCGCCGGGTACGTCACCGACTACGGGACGCTCATGCTCGCCGTCCTCATCGCCTCGTTGCCGGCGATGGTCGTGTTCCTGGTCCTCCAGCGCAGCTTCGCCGAAGGCATCACCGGAGCCATCAAGTGACCACCGACGGAGCCCCGCACGTGACATTCGACGCCGCACGCATCGCCGACCCGCTGTTCTTCGCCGAGCACCGGCTGCCCGCCCGCTCCGACCACCGCTGGTTCCGCAGCCGCGCCGAGGCGGCCACGGGCACCAGCAGCTTCGAGCAGTGCCTCAACGGCCTCTGGAAGTTCCACTACGCCAAGAACCCCGGGCAGACCGTCCCGGGCTTCCAGAGCCCGGACCACGACTGCTCGGGGTGGGACGACATCCCGGTTCCGGCGCACATCCAGCTCCAGGGCTACGACCGGCCGCAGTACACCAACGTGCAGTACCCGTGGGACGGCCACGAGGCCGTCGAGCCCGGGCAGGTGCCCACCCTGTTCAACCCCGTGGCGAGCTACGTGACCACGTTCGCCCTCGACGAGCCGCTGGGCGACGGCGAGCGGCTCAGCGTCTCGTTCCACGGCGCCGAGAGCGCGATCGCCGTCTGGCTCAACGGGATCTACGTCGGGTACGGGGCGGACTCCTTCACCCCCTCGGAGTTCGACCTCACCGACGCCGTCGTCGACGGCGAGAACACGCTCGCGGCGCAGGTCTTCAAGTGGAGCGCGGGGTCGTGGATCGAGGACCAGGACTTCTACCGGTTCTCCGGGATCTTCCGCGACGTGGTGCTCTACCGGCGTCCCGCGGCGCACGTCGAGGACCTGCGGGTGCGCACGACGGTGGCGGACGACCTGCGCTCCGCGCGGGTCGCGCTCCGGGCGCCCGTGACCGGCGGCGGCTCGGTGCGCGCCACGCTCGTCGGGCACGGGGAGCTCGTGCCCGGGACCGACGGCGAGCTGACCGTCGAGCTCGTGGACCCGCGCCTGTGGAGCGACGAGGACCCGTTCCGCTACACGCTCGAGATCGAGGTCCTCGACGCGGCCGGGTCGCTGAGCGAGCTCGTCGTGCAGCGGGTCGGCGTGCGGCGCTTCGGCGTCGAGGACGGCGTGCTGAGGATCAACGGCCGCCGGCTCGTCTTCCGGGGCGTCAACCGCCACGAGTTCGGCCTCCACGGCCGCGTGGTGACGCGGGACGAGACGGAGGCGGACGTCCGCCTCCTCAAGTCGATCGGCGTCAACGCGGTCCGGACCAGCCACTACCCGAACAACACCTACTTCTACGACCTGTGCGACGAGTACGGGCTCTACGTCGTCGACGAGATGAACCTCGAGTCCCACGGCATGTGGGACCGCGTCGTCTCGGGTGACCTCACCGTCGAGGAGGCGCTGCCCGGGGACCGGCCCGAGTGGTTGCCCGTGCTCCTGGACCGCGCGGCGAACATGCTCGAGCGGGACAAGAACCACCCGAGCGTCGTCCTGTGGTCGTGCGGCAACGAGTCGTTCGGCGGCACGAACATCCTCGCGGTCGCGGACTGGTTCCGGCAGGTCGACGACCGCCCGGTGCACTACGAGGGGGTGCACTGGGACCCGCGCTACCCGGAGACCACGGACGTGGTCAGCCAGATGTACACGCCCGCGGCGGACGTCGAGGAGTGGCTGCGGACCCACCGGGACAAGCCGTTCGTCCTGTGCGAGTACGCCCACGCGATGGGCAACTCCTTCGGCGCGGTGGACAAGTACCTCGACCTCGCCGACCGCGAGCCGCTCTTCCAGGGCGGCTTCATCTGGGACTTCGCGGACCAGGCGATCCGCCTGACGGACCGGTGGGGCCAGGGCTACCTCGGCTACGGCGGCGACGCCGGGGAGGCGCCGAGCGACTACGAGTTCAGCGCGAACGGGATCGTCTTCGCCGACCGGACGCCGACCCCGAAGGTGCAGGAGGTTCGGTACCTGTACCAGCCGTTCCGGATCGCGGTGGCCCACGACCAGGTCGAGATCCACAGCCGGCGGCTGTTCACCGGCACGTCCGACCTCGACTGCGTCGTCACGCTGCGTCACGAGGCGAGGGTGCTCCGGGAGGCGTCCGTGGAGATCGACGTGGCGCCGGGGGAGAGCCAGGTGTACCCGCTCCCCGTGACCGTCCCGCGCACGCCGGGGGAGTACACGATCGACGTCTCGCTCCGGCTGCGGCGGTCCACCACGTGGGCCCCGGCGGGGCACGAGGTGGCCTGGGAGCAGCAGGTCGTCGCCGTCCGGGCGTCGCGTCCGGTCGCAGCACCGCGGCGCGAGGACCCTCCCACCCTCGTCGAGGGCATCCACAACATCGGCGTGCGCGGGCGGCACTTCACCGCGCTGTTCTCCCGGATCCACGGCGGGCTCGTCTCCTACCGCTACGGGCTGACGTCCGACGGTGGGCGGGAGCTGCTGCGCGCGATCCCGCACCCGAGCTTCTGGCACGCCCCGACGTCGAACGAGCGCGGCTGGGGCATGCCGTTCCGGGACGGTCACTGGCTGCTGGCCAGCCGCTACCGCGAGCCCCTGCCGAGCCTCGAGCGGCCGGTCGCGACCGTCCGCGACGACCACGTCGAGGTGCGGTACGGGTACCTGCTGCCCACCGCGCCGACGAGCGAGTGCGACGTCGTCCACCGGGTGTTCGCCGGCGGCCGGATCGAGGTCGTCCTCACCCTGCGCGCGGGCGCGGGCCTGCCCGACCTGCCGGAGCTCGGCATGCTCTTCACGGCCGACGCGAGCCTGCGCCACCTGCGGTGGTACGGCGAGGGGCCCGAGGAGTGCTACGTCGACCGGCGGCGCGGTGCCCGCCTGGGCGTGTACACCGGCGACGTGCGCGAGCAGCTGACGCCCTACGTCCGTCCCCAGGAGGCCGGCAGCCGCACGGGCGTGCGCTGGGCCACCGTGACCGACGACGCGGGGACCGGGCTGCGGTTCGACTGCGCCGACGGGATGGAGCTCTCGGCGCTGCCGTGGACGCCGTTCGAGATCGAGAACGCGCGCCACCCGGTAGAGCTGCCGCCCATCCAGCACACGATCGTGCGACCGGCGCTCATGCGGCGGGGGGTCGGCGGCGACGACTCGTGGGGGGCGATGACCCACCCGGAGTTCCGCGTCGTGCAGTCGAACGAGATGGTCTTCCGGTTCGGGTTCCAGGGGGTGCGCTGAGGGCCCGACGGCGCGAGCCGCCGGCGCCTTCGGCACCCACCGGCAGGTGTGACGGAAGTCTTTCGGATCGGCCTGCGGGGCGGTGATCCGTCCGCGCCGCGACCCGGCGGTGCCAGACTCCGAGCGTGGTCAGCACCCCGCTCGCGTCCGTGGCTGTCATCGGCGGCTCCGGTCTCTACTCGTTCCTCGACGACGTCGAGCACCACGACGTCCGGACGCCCTACGGCGCCCCGTCCGCCCCGGTCGCCGTGGGACGGGTCGGCGACCGCGCGGTCGCGTTCCTGCCGCGCCACGGGCGGCAGCACGACCACCCGCCCCACGCGATCAACTACCGGGCGAACATCTGGGCGCTGCGTTCGCTCGGCGTGCGCGAGGTGCTGGCGCCGTGCGCCGTCGGAGGCCTGTCGACCGTGGTCGCCCCGGGTGACCTCGTGGTCCCGGACCAGCTCGTGGACCGGACGGTCGCGCGCGTGCAGACGTTCTACGACACCGGCGCCGTGCACGCACCCTTCTCCGACCCGTACTGCCCGAGGCTGCGCGAGGCCCTGGTCGCCCAGGTGGGTGACGCGCACCCGACGGCCACGATGGTCGTGGTGGAGGGCCCGCGGTTCTCGACCCGGGCGGAGTCGCAGAGCTATGCCGCGGCGGGCTGGACGCTCGTCAACATGACCGGTCACCCCGAAGCCGTCCTCGCGCGTGAGCTCGGCCTGTGCTACGCCGCCCTGGCGCTCGTGACGGACCTGGACGCCGGGGTCGACGCCACTCAGGCGGTGCACCAGGACGCGGTCTTCGCCACCTTCGCCCAGCACGTCGACCGGATGAGGCAGGTGCTGTCCGACGTGATCATCGGCCTGGGCGGGCGCACCGGCTGCGGCTGCGCCGCGTGGCTGACAGACGTGGTCCTCCCGTTCGAGCTGCCATGAGGGTGCTGCTGACCGGGGCCGCCGGCTTCATCGGGTCGGCGATCCGGGCCGAGCTCGCGGCGCGGGGCCACGAGACGGTCGAGGTGGACGCCTACATCCCCCAGGCGCACCCGGTGGGCGTCGCTCCTCGGCCGTCGGTGCACCGGCTCGACGTGCGGCGCGCGGGCGAGTGGACGGACCTGCTCCGGGGGGTCGACGTCGTCTGCCACCAGGCGGCGATGGTCGGGGCGGGGGTCGCCGTGGCCGACCTGCCCGCGTACGCGAGCCACAACGACCTCGGGACCGCGTCGCTGCTCGCCGCCATGCACGCCGCGGGCGTGCGACGGATCGTGCTCGCCTCCTCGATGGTGGTCTACGGGGAAGGGCGGTACGTGTGCCGGGAGCACGGTGCGCAGGAGCCCGGTCCACGAGGCGTCACCGCCCTGGCGGCCGGCGACTTCGAGAACCACTGCGACCGGTGCGGAACCGCCCTGGCCTGGGAGCCGGTCCCGGAGTCGGCGCGCCTCGACCCGCGCAGCAGCTATGCCGCGAGCAAGCTCGCGCAGGAGCACTATGTCGCGGCGTGGGCGCGCCAGGGCGGCGGCAGTGCCGTCGCCCTGCGCTACCACAACGTGTACGGGCCGGGCATGCCGCGCGACACCCCGTACTCCGGGGTCGCCGCCATGTTCCGGTCCTCGATCGAGGCCGGACGGGCTCCCGAGGTGTTCGAGGACGGCGGGCAGCTGCGTGACTTCGTGCACGTCGGCGACGTCGCGCGCGCCAACGCGCTCGCGATCGACGCGGTCGTCCACGCCCCGTCGCAGCGCCACGTCGCCTACAACGTCTGCTCCGGGCGTCCGATCTCGGTCGGCGACGTCGCGCGCGCGGTCGTGGCCGGGTCCGGCTCCGACCTCGTGCCGGTCGTCACGGGGGAGTACCGCGCCGGCGACGTGCGCCACGTCGTGGCCTCGCCCGAGCTGGCGCGGCGCGAGCTCGGCTTCGTCGCCGAGGTCGACCCCCTCGACGGCCTGCCCCGCTTCGCCACCGAGCCGCTGCGGGCCTGACGACGGCGTCGCTCACCACGCCGTGCGCAGCAGGTGCTGGACGGCGAGCGCGAAGCCGACCTGCACCGCGAGGCCGGGGGTGCGCCAGCGCGCCGGCAGGAACGCGAGCGCCAGCATCGTCCAGGGGACGAAGGGCAGCCAGATGCGTTCGACCTCGGCCTTGCTGAGGAGGGTGGCGTCCGCGATCACCACCATGGCCGTGCCGGCCAGGGCCAGCGTGGCGACCGCGTGCCGCGCCGGGGAGCGGACGGCGTGCGTCAGCGGGCGTGCGCCGGCCACGAGGGCGGCCCCGAGGACGGGGCCGGTGGCGAACAGCAGGCCCGCGAGGTTGCCCCACAGCCAGTAGCCGGCCGGCCGCCGGGCGGCGATCCCCGCCCAGTACCGCTCCTGGAGCGCGGGGAACGCCTCCCACCACGCGAAGCCCAGGAGGGCGAAGAGCATCACCACCGCCAGGGCGGCCCCGACCGCCGGCAGCAGCGGGTACCAGGACCGCGCGACCAGCAGGATCGCGACGGCGAGCAGCCCCAGCAGGAGGAGGCCGTAGGACATCATCACGGCAGCGCCCAGGACGACGCCGGCGAGCAGCGACCAGCCCGCGCTGCGCCGCACCGCCCCGAGCGCGAGCGCCGCCGCGCCC
>CAUQTR010000085.1:0-7438 GCA_963521045.1 uncultured Actinotalea sp. | reverse complement strand
GAGCAGGGCTACGCGGCGTCGGCGCGGCCCGTCCCGGGCGGTCGTGCCGTGCAGCTGTGCCAGGGCCACTGCCCCGTGCAGGACGTCGCGGCGCAGTTCCCCCAGCTGTGCGAGGCGGAGACGCGGCTGTTCTCGCGCCTGCTCGGGGTGCACGTCCAACGGCTCTCGACGCTGGCCGCCGGCGGCCACGTCTGCACGACGCACGTCCCCCTGACCGCCTCGACCGGCACGACCAGCACGACCTCGACCGTCACGACCGCAGCAGCACCAGGATCCGACCGTCCCGCACGCGGGACCGTGGAGGGAACACGATGAGCGCACCCACCGAGCCCATGACCACCGACGAGGCGATCATCGCGTCGATCGGCAGCTACGGGTACGGCTGGCACGACAGCGACGCCGCCGGCATGTCCGCCCAGCGCGGGCTCTCGGAGGAGGTCGTCCGGAACATCTCGACGCTCAAGAACGAGCCGGAGTGGATGCTCAAGACGCGGCTCAAGGCGCTGCGCCTGTTCGACAAGAAGCCCATGCCCAACTGGGGCGCGGACCTGTCGGGCATCGACTTCGACAACATCAAGTACTTCGTCCGGTCGACGGAGAAGCAGGCGACGTCCTGGGAGGAGCTGCCCGAGGACATCAAGAACACCTACGACCGCCTGGGCATCCCGGAGGCCGAGAAGCAGCGCCTCGTCGCCGGCGTCGCCGCCCAGTACGAGTCCGAGGTCGTCTACCACCAGATCCGCGAGGACCTGGAGGAGCAGGGCGTCATCTTCGTCGACACCGACACGGGCCTGCGCGAGCACCCGGAGATCTTCGAGCAGTACTTCGGCTCGGTCATCCCGTCGGGCGACAACAAGTTCGCCGCGCTCAACACGGCCGTGTGGTCGGGCGGGTCGTTCGTCTACGTGCCGCCGGGCGTCCACGTCGAGATCCCGCTCCAGGCCTACTTCCGGATCAACACCGAGAACATGGGCCAGTTCGAGCGGACCCTGATCATCGCGGACGAGGGCTCGTACGTGCACTACGTCGAGGGCTGCACGGCGCCGATCTACTCGACCGACTCCCTGCACTCCGCCGTCGTCGAGATCATCGTCAAGAAGAACGCCCGCGTGCGGTACACGACCATCCAGAACTGGTCGAACAACGTCTACAACCTCGTGACCAAGCGTGCGACGGCGGCCGAGGGCGCGACGATGGAGTGGGTCGACGGCAACATCGGCTCGAAGGTCACGATGAAGTACCCGGCGATCTACCTCATGGGCGAGCACGCCAAGGGCGAGACCCTGTCGATCGCGTTCGCGGGCGAGGGCCAGCACCAGGACGCCGGCTCGAAGATGGTCCACGCGGCACCGCACACCTCGTCCTCGATCATCTCGAAGTCGGTCGCACGCGGCGGGGGCCGCACCTCGTACCGGGGACTGGTCCAGATCCTCGAGGGGGCCGAGCACTCGGCGTCGACCGTGCTGTGCGACGCGCTCCTGGTCGACCAGATCTCCCGCTCCGACACGTACCCCTACGTGGACGTGCGCGAGGACGACGTCTCCATGGGCCACGAGGCGACGGTGTCCCGCGTCAGCGAGGACCAGCTCTTCTACCTCATGTCGCGGGGCATGAAGGAGACCGAGGCCATGGCGATGATCGTGCGCGGCTTCGTCGAGCCGATCGCGCGCGAGCTGCCGATGGAGTACGCCCTCGAGCTCAACCGCCTCATCGAGCTGCAGATGGAAGGCTCCGTCGGCTGATGGCCGGCAGCCCCGCAGCACCCGCAGCCACCGACACCACCCGAGAGGCACCCACCACCGACATGTCCACCGACCTGACGACCGACCACAGCCGGGCCGTCGCCGACGGCGCGCACACCCACGGCCGGGGCGGCACGCCCCAGAGCTCGCGGGCGGCGCGCACGACGTCGTTCGACCTGGCTGACTTCCCGGTGCCCACCGGGCGCGAGGAGGAGTGGCGATTCTCGCCGATCAGCCGGCTCGCGCCCCTGCTCGACCCGGCCGGCACCGGTCTGACCGGTACGGGGACGCAGGTCACGGTCGTGGAGGCGCCCGAGGTGCAGGTCGAGATCGTCGGCCGCGACGACGCCCGGCTCGGCACCGCGGGCACGCCGGGCGACCGCGCCGCAGCCGTGGCGTGGGCCTCGTTCCACGAGGCGACCGTCGTGACGGTGCCGGCCCAGGCCGTGGCGTCGTCGGCGACGAGCGTCCGCGTCGAGGGTCTGCCGGTGCACGACGCCCCCGACGGCCTGCCCGAGGCGTCCGCCGTGCACCTGCTGCTGCACGCGAAGCCGCTCAGCGAGGCCGTGGTGGTCGTCGACCACATCGGCCGCGTCGACCTCACCGAGACGGTCGAGATCGTCGCCGAGGACGGAGCGCACCTCACGGTGGTCTCCATCCACGACTGGGCCGCGGGCTCGGTGCACGCCGCCTCGCACCGGGTGCGCCTGGGCCGCGACGCGAGCGTCAAGCACATCGTCGTGACGCTCGGCGGCGACGTCGTGCGCGTCACGCCGGACGCGGAGTTCACGGGGGAGGGTGGGTCGTTCGAGGCCCTCGGCCTGTACTTCGCCGACGCCGACCAGCACCAGGAGCACCGGCTCTTCGTCGACCACGCGGTGCCGTCGTGCCGCTCGCGCGTCACGTACAAGGGCGCCCTGCAGGGCGCCGGCGCGCACACCGTGTGGGTGGGCGACGTGCTCATCCGCGCGGCCGCCGAGGGCACCGACACCTACGAGCTCAACCGCAACCTCGTGCTGACCGACGGCGCGCGCGCCGACTCGGTGCCGAACCTCGAGATCGAGACCGGCGTCATCGAGGGTGCCGGCCACGCGTCGGCGACCGGGCGGTTCGACGACGAGCAGCTGTTCTACCTGCGTGCGCGTGGGATCCCGGAGCAGGACGCGCGCCGGCTCGTGGTCCGCGGGTTCTTCGCCGAGCTCATCCAGCAGATCGGGCTGCCCGCGGTCGAGGAGCGCCTCATCGGCGCGATCGAGGCCGAGCTCGAGAAGAGCATGGCCGCCGCCGCATCCGCCGAGGGTGCGCCCGCGCCCGCCGGACCGGTCGGCGTCCCCGGAACGGTCACCGACTCCGAGGCGCCGGACGTGTCGGTGAACAACCCGGTGATCTCGGCATGAGCGCACAGCTGGCCTGCATGACCGACGACGTCGCACCCGGCTCGGCCCTGCGGGTCGAGCTCGAGGGCGAGTCCGGTCCCGTCGAGGTCGCCGTCGTGCGCGACTCCGACGGCCACTGGCACGCGATCAGCGACATCTGCTCGCACGGGCAGGTCTCCCTGTCCGACGGCGAGGTCGACGGCTGCACGATCGAGTGCTGGCTGCACGGCTCGACGTTCGACCTGCGCACCGGCGCACCCCTCGCCCTGCCGGCGACCCGCCCCGTCCCCGTCTACCCCGTGACCGTCGACGGCGAGCGTGTGCTCGTCGACATCGACGTCACCGCGAACTAGGAGAACCGCATGACCACGCTCGAGATCCGCGACCTGCACGTCAGCGTCGAGACCAAGGAGGGCCCCAAGCCCATCCTGCGCGGCGTCGACCTCACCGTCCGCAGCGGCGAGACGCACGCGATCATGGGGCCGAACGGCTCCGGCAAGTCGACGCTCGCGTACTCGCTCGCCGGCCACCCGAAGTACGAGATCACGTCCGGCGAGGTGCTGCTGGACGGCGAGGACGTCCTCGCGATGAGCGTCGACGAGCGCGCACGGGCCGGGATGTTCCTGGCGATGCAGTACCCGGTGGAGGTTCCGGGCGTCAGCGTCTCGAACTTCCTGCGCACGGCCAAGACCGCGATCGACGGCCAGGCGCCGCCCCTGCGTCAC
Organism: uncultured Actinotalea sp.; assembly: GCA_963521045.1. Lineage (GTDB taxonomy): Bacteria > Actinomycetota > Actinomycetes > Actinomycetales > Cellulomonadaceae > Actinotalea. The sequence continues at coordinate 3,595 of CAUQTR010000085.1, read as the reverse complement.
TGGGCCAAGGACGTCAAGGGCGCCATGGAGCTGCTCCGGATGGACCCGACGTTCGCGGCGCGCAACGTCAACGAGGGCTTCTCCGGCGGCGAGAAGAAGCGTCACGAGATCCTCCAGATGGAGCTCCTCAAGCCGCGCATCGCGATCCTCGACGAGACCGACTCCGGCCTCGACGTCGACGCCCTGCGGGTCGTGTCCGAGGGTGTCAACCGCGCGCGCTCGACCGGCGAGGTCGGCGTCCTGCTCATCACGCACTACACCCGCATCCTGCGCTACATCGAGCCCGACTTCGTCCACGTGTTCGTCGACGGTCGCATCGCCGAGCAGGGCGGGCGTGAGCTCGCCGACCGCCTCGAGGCCGAGGGCTACGACCGGTTCCTGACCTCAGCGGTCTGACCGCTGCCCGAGCCGACGCACCGCACCGCCCGACCACCCGCCGCCCGCTCCGCCGGAGGAAACCCATGACAGCCGTTCTCGAGCCGCACGCCGCAGGCTCCGGGCACGCCGGGCATGTGCTCACGCCGGCGGAGCTGGCCGCGGTGCGCGCGGACTTCCCGCTGCTGAGCCGGACGGTGCGCGGCGGGCGCCCGCTCGTGTACCTCGACTCGGGCGCCACGTCCCAGAAGCCCGACGTCGTGCTCGACGCCGAGCAGGACTTCTACCTCCAGCGCAACGCCGCCGTGCACCGCGGCGCGCACCAGCTGGCGGAGGAGGCCACCGAGGCGTTCGAGGCCGCGCGGCAGGAGGTCGCCGACCTCGTCGGCGCCCACGTCGACGAGATCGTGTGGCAGACCAACGCCACCGCCGGCGTCAACCTCGTCGCGTACGCGATGTCCAACGCCTCGCTGGGCCGCGGGGGAGCGGCCGCGCGCCGGTTCGCCCTCGCGCCGGGGGACGAGGTGGTGGTCACGGAGGCCGAGCACCACGCGAACCTCGTCCCGTGGCAGGAGCTGTGCGCCCGCACGGGGGCCGTCCTGCGCTGGATCGGGGTGGACGACGACGGACGGCTGCGCACCGACGAGCTCGCGACGACGGTCACCGAGCGCACCAAGGTGCTGGCGTTCACGCACGCCTCCAACGTCACCGGTGCGGTCACGGGCGTGGCGGCGTTCGTCGCCCGGGCGCGTGAGGTCGGAGCGCTCACCGTGCTCGACGCGTGCCAGAGCGTGCCGCACCTGCCCGTGGACCTGCACGCGCTCGGCGTCGACTTCGCGGCCTTCTCCGGGCACAAGATGCTCGGTCCGACGGGTGTCGGGGCGCTCTACGGGCGGCGCGAGCTGCTCGCCGCGATGCCGCCCGTGACCACGGGCGGGTCGATGGTCGAGGTCGTCACCATGGAGACGACGACCTACGCGCCGCCGCCCCAGCGCTTCGAGGCGGGCACCCAGATGGTGGCCCAGGCCGTGGGCATGGGCGCGGCCGCGCGGTACCTGCGCGAGCTGGGCATGGACGCCGTCGCCGCACACGAGCGCGAGATCGCCGGCCTGCTGCTCGACGCGGTCGCGGCCGTACCCGGCGTCCGGGTGATCGGCCCGACCGACACGCAGGACAGGCTCGCGGCCGTCTCGTTCGTCGTCGACGGCGTCCACGCGCACGACGTCGGCCAGGTGCTGGACGACGCGGGCGTGGCCGTCCGCGTCGGTCACCACTGCGCGCAGCCCCTGCACCGGCGGTTCGGCGTCGCCTCGACGTCGCGCGCATCGGCCGCGGTCTACACGACGCCCGACGAGGTCGCAGCCTTCGGGGCGGCGCTCGCGAGGGTCCGTCCCTTCTTCGGGCTGGGGGACGGCGCATGAGCAGCCCCATGGAGCAGCTCTACCAGCAGCTCATCCTCGACCACGCGAAGACCCCGCACGGCCGGGGCCTCGCGGACGGCTTCGCTGCCGAGTCGTTCCAGGTCAACCCGACCTGCGGTGACGAGGTGCGCCTGCGCGTGCACCTCGACGGCGAGCAGGTCGCCCGGGTGAGCTGGGAGGGGCACGGCTGCTCGATCTCCCAGGCGTCCGTCTCGGTGATGTCCGAGCTCGTCACGGGCGGGCCGGTCGCGACGGCCGAGGAGCTGGGCGAGACCTTCCGTCGTCTGATGCACGCGCGCGGCGAGGGCCTCGACGAGGAGTCCGAGGACCTGCTCGGCGACGCCACCGCCTTCACCGGGGTCGCCCGGTACCCCGCACGCATCAAGTGCGCCCTGCTGGGATGGTCCGCGCTGCGGGACGCGTTGATCCAGTCGGGTGCCGCCACGTCTACCCAGGAGGACGCATGACCACCACCACACCGGGCGCAGCCCCGATGCCGCCGACCGCGGCCGACGTCGAGGAGGCCCTGCGCGACGTCATCGACCCCGAGCTGGGGATCAACGTCGTCGACCTCGGCCTCATCTACGGCGTCGCGCTCGACCCGAACAACCACGCGGTCATCGACATGACCCTGACGTCGGCGGCCTGCCCGCTCACGGACGTCATCGAGGACCAGTCGGCCACGGCGCTCGACGGCGTCGTCGACGGCTTCCGGATCAACTGGGTCTGGATGCCGCCGTGGGGTCCGGAGAAGATCACCGACGACGGCCGCGAGCAGCTGCGGGCGCTCGGCTTCAACATCTGAGGGGCTGACGCTCCGAGCGGCTGGACCTCAGAGCTCGGCGTCGGCGACGCCGAACGTGTCGCAGACCGCCGGGTCGACGGCCTCGTAGCCGGTGGTGAACCAGCGCTGGCGCTGCTCGCTCGAGCCGTGGGTCCAGGCGTGCGGGTTGACGTCGCCGCCGGACTGCTGCTGGATGTGGTCGTCGCCGACGGCCTCCGCGGCCGAGAGCGCCTGCCCGAGCTCCTCCTGCGTGGGCGGCTGGAGGAACACGACGCCGGTGTCCGGGTCCTCCTGCGAGGACGCCTGGCCGACCCACACGCCCGCGTAGCAGTCGGCCTGGAGCTCGACGCGGACCGAGTCCGAGGTCGCCCCGGTCGCCTGGCGGTCGGCCCGGTCCATGACACCGGTGAGCGCCTGGATGTGGTGCCCGTACTCGTGCGCCGTCACGTACATCTCGGCGAGCGGTCCGCCGGTCGAGCCGAACTGGCTCTCCAGCAGGTCGTAGAACCCGAGGTCGAGGTAGATGCCCTGGTCGGGCGGGCAGTAGAACGGCCCGGTGGACGACGTCGCGTTGCCGCAGCCGGTCTGGGTGGCCTGCTCGAAGATCCAGACGTCGGGCTGGGCGAACTCGGCCCCGCCGGCGGGCAGCGCCTGGGCCCAGTACGCGTCCAGCGACTGCACGGCCGCGGAGAGCCGGCACTCGCGGTTCGCGTTGGCCTCCTCCGCGGTGCAGTCCTCGACGGCGCTCTCCTCCTCGGTCCCACCGCCGCCGCCGCCCTGCAGGCCCTCGAGTGCCGGGCCGACGTTGACGCCGGTGAACTGGTAGATGAGGAAGGCGACGATCGCGACGCCGATGCCGCCGCCGGCGACGGCGCCGCCCCGGCGCCGGCCGACGCGGCCGCCCTCGAAGCTCCCGCCCTCGTTGAAGGTCATGACGTGACGGTAGCGGCGGCGCGCGACGTCGGCCCGTCGAGCCGTGCGTGGCGAACGGTGGGGTCAGTCGCCGATGCCGCGA
>CAUQTR010000084.1:0-7483 GCA_963521045.1 uncultured Actinotalea sp. | reverse complement strand
GCCGGACGTCACGCGCTCGCGCATGCCGCGCAGCCCGAACCCCTCGGCGGCGCCCGGGTCGATCCCGCGGCCGTCGTCGACGACCTCGAGGTGCGCCGTCGTGCCGCCGTCGCCGGGCTCCGCGGTGAGGACCAGCTGGACGTGCGCGGCACCGGCGTGCCGACGCACGTTCGCGAGCGCTTCCTGCGCGGCACGCAGGAGGATGACCTCGCGGTCCCGGCCGAGGTCCGCGAGCGTCGGCGGAAGGACGACCTCGACCTGGATCCCGGTCTCCTGCTCCAGCCGGGCGGCCAGGCGCGCGAGCGCCTCGGCGAGGGTGGAGCCCTCGAGGCCGAGCGGTGCGAACGCCGCCACGAGCGCCCGCGCCTCGGCGAGGTTGTCCCGTGCCGTGCGCTCCACGAGGGCGATCCGCTCGGCGGCATGCTCGGGCCGGTCCCGCTGCAGGTCGGCGGCCGCCGTCTGGGCGAGCATGACGATGCTCGTGAAGCCCTGCGCGAGCGTGTCGTGGATCTCCCGGGCCATGCGCTCGCGCTCCGCCGTCACGCCCGCGGCGTGGTGCGAGCGCCCGAGCTCGGCCTGCGCGCCCTCGAGCTGCTCGAGGAGGTACGCGCGCTCCTCCCCCTGCTCGGCGACGCTCGTCGTCCACAGGCCCAGCAGCACCGAGAACGCCAGCGCGATGCCCCCCTGGGTCAGGGCGCCCGGCAGGTCCGCCCGGTCGGGCCCGACCGCGACGACGAGCGCGCCGAAGACGCCGACCGTGAGGACGGCCGAGAGCGCGACGCCCACGCGGCGCGAGTTGGCGAAGAACCAGATCTGGCTGTACGCGACGAAGAGCAGGATCGTCGCCATCGTGTCCAGGAGCACCATGACCGACACGAGTGCGATGAGGATGCCCAGGTAGACCAGGGCGAGCCCTCGATTGCCCGTGCGCCCCGCGCGACGGCCGACGACCGTGTACGCCGCGACGAGCGCCGCCATGAGCCCCAGGGCCCACGCCGTCGACGGCTCGGCGAACGGCCCGTCCTCGATCAGCACTGCGACCGCGCTGATCGTCATCATGAGGTAGAACGCGACGTCCCAGCCCCGGAGCGTCCGGGCCCAGAAGGCCGAGCGCACCGAGGTCGGGTCGTCCGTCGCCCCGCCGGTCGGGCTGTCAGCCGTCGTCACGCCGACGCCACCGGAAGGTGCCCGTGCCGAACACGAGCCCGACGATCAGCCATGCCCCCAGGATGGCAGCGGTCGTGCCCAGCTCCCAGGACCCGGCGGGCTCGAGCACCTTCGCGCCGTCCGGCAGGAAGACCGAACGCATGCCCTGCGCCATCCACTTGAGCGGGAAGACCGAGGCGACCGTCTGCATCCAGGAGGGCAGCGCGAAGAACGCGAAGAAGACCCCCGAGATGAACTGGAGCACGAGGACGACGGGTGTGACGACGGCGCTCGCGGACCTGCCGGACCGGGGGATCGAGGAGAACGCGATGCCGCACACGACGCCGGTCGCCGTGCCGAGCACCAGGACCCACGCGAAGGTGACCCAGCCCTCGGCGTCGGGCACGGGGACGTCGTAGACGGCGAAGGCGAGCGTGAGGAGCAGCGCGACCTGGACCACCGTGTTGACGAGGACCTGGCCGATCTTGCCGAGGAAGAAGGCGGTGGCCGGCAGCGGCGTGCCGCGCAGGCGCTTGAGGGCCCCCGTGTCGCGCTGCACGGCGAGCTCGATCGCGATCCCCTGGAAGCTCGTCAGCATGATGCCGGTCGCGAGGATGCCGGGCAGGAAGTACTGCGCGAAGGAGACCTCGAACGTGCCGTCCGACTGGACCTGGTCGTCGAAGACGGTCGCGAAGATGGCCATCATGATGATCGGGTAGGCGAAGATGAAGATCACCGCGTCCCGCTCGCGGAAGAACTCCGTGATCTCGATGCGGGTCCGGGCCAGGCCGAGCGCGAGGGTGGACGGCAGCGGCCCGCGGGACGACGGCCGCCGGGCCGGGCGGACGTCGGTCGGGGTGGTGGTCGCGGCGCTCATCGCACGGACTCCTCGAGGGTGGCAGGGACGGCGGTGGTCGCAGGGCCGGCGGTGAGCGGGCTGCCCGGCGCAGGTCCGGTGCGTGCGGAGGCCTCGCCGACCATCTCGAGGTAGATGTCCTCGAGCGTCGGGCGCAGCACCTCCAGCGCCACGACCTCGTCGGGTGCGAACCGGCGCGCGAGCTCCGCGACGAGCGCCGTGGGCGTGGCGGTGCGGACCTCGCGGGTCGTGCCGCCCTCGCGCCACCGGACGAGCGCCTCGTGCGTCGCCCGGTCACCCAGGGCGCGGGGCGTGTCGAGCGCCACGACCCGCCCGTCGCGGACGACGGCGACCCGGTCGGCCAGCTGTTCGGCCTCGTCGAGGTAGTGGGTCGTCAGGAGGATCGTCGTCCCCTCGTCGCGCAGGCCGCGCAGCAGCTCCCAGAACGATCGGCGCGCCTCCGGGTCGAAGCCGGTCGTCGGCTCGTCGAGGAACAGCAGCTCGGGCCGCCCGACGATGCCGAGCGCGACGTCGAGCCGGCGCCGCTGCCCGCCCGAGAGCTGGCGCACGCGGGTGCCGGCCTTGGCGGTGAGGCCGACGGCCTCGATCAGCTCCTCGGGGTCACGCGGGCTCGGGTAGAACCGCGCGAAGTGGTGCACGAGCTCGCGCACGGTGAGCTCGGCCTGGTCGTCGGCGCTCTGCAGGACGATGCCGACGCGGCTGCGCCAGGTCCGGTCCGCGCGCTGCGGGTCGACGCCGAGCACGGCGACCTCGCCGCGGTCGCGGTCGCGGTAGCCCTCGAGGATCTCGATCGTCGTGGTCTTGCCGGCGCCGTTGGGCCCGAGGACGGCGAAGATCTCACCGGGGTCGACCGTGAGGTCCAGCCCGTCGACGGCGCGCTTGGCGCCGTAGTGCTTGTGCAGGTCCCGGACCAGGACCGCGGGTGTCGTGTTCATGCCACGAGCCTCCCGCGCCGGCTCGCTCCGCCATCAGCCTCGCCCGGTGGGACCCCGGGTCCACCGACCGGTGGACCCGGGTGCGCCGGCCGCTCCCCGGCCGCCCGTCCGGCTGCCCGTCGTCGGGTCAGCGCGCCTCGCCGAGCAGCGCCTGGATCCGCCCCACGCCCTCGGCGAGGTCGTCGTCCCCGAGCGCGTACGAGAGCCGCACGTAGCCGCTGGGCCCGAACGCCTCACCAGGCACCACGGCGACCTCGGCCTGCTCGAGGATCAGCGTCGCCAGCTCGGCGGACGTCGTCGGGGTGACCCCGCGGATGGTGCGGCCGAGGACGCCGGCGACGCTGGGGTAGGCGTAGAACGCGCCCTTCGGCGTCGGGCAGACCACGCCGTCGATCGCCGAGAGCATCTCGACCATCGTGCGGCGGCGGCGGTCGAACGCCGTGCGCATCGTCTCGACGGCGGACAGGTCGCCGGTCAGCGCGGCGATCGCGGCGCGCTGGGAGACGTTGGCGACGTTCGACGACAGGTGCGACTGGAGGTTCGTGGCCGCCTTGGTGACGTCGAGCGGCGAGATCATCCAGCCCACGCGCCACCCGGTCATCGCGTACGTCTTGGCCACGCCGTTGAGCACGATGGTCGTGTCGGCCAGCTCGGGCACCGCGCGCACGACCGGGGTGAAGGCGGCGTCGTCGTAGAGCAGGTGCTCGTAGATCTCGTCGGTGATGACCCAGATGCCGTGCTCGAGCGCCCATCGGCCGATCTCGGCGGTCTGCTCGGGGGAGTACACCGCGCCGGTCGGGTTGGACGGCGAGCAGAACAGCAGGGCCTTGGTGCGCTCCGTGCGCGCCGCCTCGAGCTGCTCCACGGTCACGAGGTAGTCCTGGTCCTCGCCCGCGAACACCTCGACCGGCACGCCGCCCGCGAGGCGGATCGCCTCCGGGTAGGTGGTCCAGTAGGGCGCGGGCAGCAGCACCTCGTCGCCGACGTCGACGACCGTCGCGAAGGCCTGGTAGACGGCCTGCTTGCCGCCGTTGGTCACCAGCACCTGCTGCGGGGAGACCTCGTAGCCGGAGTCCCGCAGCGTCTTGGCGGCGATCGCCTCGCGCAGGTCGGGCAGCCCGGCGGCCGGCGTGTAGCGGTGGTTGGCCGGCACGCGGCACGCGGCGACGGCCGCCTCGACCACGTAGTCCGGTGTCGGGAAGTCCGGCTCGCCGGCACCGAACCCGATGACCGGGCGCCCGGCGGCCTTGAGCGCCTTGGCCTTCGCGTCGACGGCGAGCGTCGCGGACTCCGCGATGGCGGCGACCCGCGTCGAGACGCGGCGTCCGGCGGTGGGGGTGGACGGGGCGGCGGCAGTCTGGCTCACGACGCCATAGTGGCAGAGCGACCCCGGCGTCGAGCGGGCGTCCGCGCGCCGGTCGACGGGTGCCGCACCGGGCGGCCGGCGGCTGCCGGACCCGCTCGTCCGGGTGCCGTTCGACCCAACCCCCGCGACCACGTACACTCGACCGCTGGTGGTTGACGCCCGCCATGATGCGCCGTGCCCACGGAGAGCCCACGGGATCCCGAGGGTCGGTGGACCTCGGTCGGCATCGTGCGGACGGCGACGACCTGAAGGGCAGTGGCGCAATTGGTAGCGCACCGGTCTCCAAAACCGGCGGTTGTGGGTTCGAGTCCCGCCTGCCCTGCGTGAAGCGGCGGCCGTCATCGGTCGTCACCCCAGGGGCTCGACGGGCTTCGGGTGCCACCGCCGGGACGAGACGTAGGGAACTGACTGTGAGCGAATCCGCACGCGCCGCGGCGTCGGGTGCCGAGGGCACCGGACGCGGCAGCAGCTCGCGCCCCGCCCGGGGCCGGGAGCCGCAGGAGCGCCGCAGCGTGTTCGCCCGCATCGCGCTCTTCGTCCGCCAGGTCGTCGCCGAGCTCAAGAAGGTCGTCCGGCCGACGCGCGCGGAGCTGCTCCGCTACACCGCGGTCGTCCTCGTCTTCGTCGCCGTGGTCATGGCGTTCGTGACGCTGGTCGACCTGGGGGTCGGCACGCTGGTCGGCTGGGTGTTCGGCGGCTGACGCGCGTCGTCCGGCACGCAGCACGCAGCACGTCAGCAGGACCCGCAAGCACGTTCGCAGACAGCATCAGAAAGCAGGTTCACCCCGTGTCGCAGGAGTCGCTGGAGCCCACCGAGCAGGACGAGACCGCGACGGTCGACGCGCCCGACGGTGACGAGCTCGCCCTGTCCACGCCCGGGTCCGCCGAGGGCGACGAGGTCGCCGACGAGCAGGGCGACGACGCCGAGCAGGCCGCCGACGACTCGTCGGCCGAGGGCGAGACCCCGGCCGACGACGAGGACGACGAGGACGTCGACCCGGTCGTCGCCTTCAAGGCCGAGCTGCGGCGCCAGCCGGGCGACTGGTACGTCATCCACTCCTACGCGGGCTACGAGAACCGGGTGAAGGCCAACCTGGAGAACCGCATCCAGAGCCTCAACATGGAGGACTACATCCACCAGGTGGAGGTCCCCATGGAGGAGGTCACGGAGATCAAGAACGCGCAGCGCAAGGTCGTGCGGCGCGTCCGGATCCCCGGGTACGTGCTCGTCCGGATGGACCTCACCGACGAGTCGTGGGGTGCCGTGCGTCACACGCCGGGCGTCACCGGGTTCGTCGGCCACACGCACCAGCCCGTCCCGCTGACGCTCGACGAGGTGTTCTCGATGCTCGCCCCGTCGCTCGCGCCGGCGACGGAGCGCTCGCGCGCCGCCGCCGCGGCGCCGACGATCGCCGTCGACTTCACGGTCGGCGAATCGGTCACCGTCACCGACGGCCCCTTCGACACGCTGCCCGCGACGATCTCCGAGATCAACGCGGAGGCGCAGAAGCTCAAGGTGCTCGTCTCGATCTTCGGTCGTGAGACCCCGGTCGAGCTCGCGTTCAACCAGGTCGCCAAGATCTGACCAGTTCCTGACCGGCTCGCGCCGGTCGCTCACGTCGGCCCGCACCCGCGGGCCCGGCACTGCAACCGGGTCATCGCCCACGGCGTCGGCCCACCACGAAGAACGGAAGGCACCATGCCCCCCAAGAAGAAGGTCTCCGGCCTCATCAAGCTGCAGATCAAGGCCGGCGCGGCGACGCCCGCCCCGCCGATCGGCCCGGCCCTGGGTCAGCACGGCGTGAACATCATGGAGTTCTGCAAGGCGTACAACGCGGCCACCGAGGCCCAGCGCGGCGACGTCGTCCCCGTCGAGATCACCGTCTACGAGGACCGCAGCTTCACGTTCATCACCAAGACGCCGCCGGCCGCCGAGCTGATCAAGAAGGCCGCGGGCGTCGCGAAGGGCTCGGCCACGCCGCACACGGTCAAGGTCGCGACCCTCACGCAGGCTCAGGTCCGTGAGATCGCCGAGACCAAGCTGGTCGACCTCAACGCGAACGACATCGAGGCCGCGGCCAAGATCGTCGCCGGCACCGCCCGCTCCATGGGCATCCGCGTCCAGGGCTGACCGCCCCGAGCGCGATCTGGTCCACCGCGACCGCTGGACCAGCACGACGAGCACGACGAGCACGACGAGCACGAACCGCCCCGGCCACCCGGCCGGGGCGGTACGAGTGGCAGGGCCGGGTGCGGCCCGTCGACCACGACTGCAAGGAGACAGGCAGATGGCCAAGCACAGCAAGGCGTACCGCGCCGCCGCCGAGAGGATCGACCGGGAGCGCCTGTACGCGCCCCTCGAGGCGATCCGGCTCGCGCAGAAGACGTCGACCACCAAGTACGACGCGACCGTCGAGGTGGCCTTCCGCCTCGGTGTCGACCCGCGCAAGGCGGACCAGATGGTCCGTGGCACCGTCAACCTCCCGCACGGCACCGGCAAGACGGCGCGCGTGCTCGTCTTCGCGACGGGTGAGCGCGCCGAGCAGGCGCGCGCCGCGGGCGCCGACGAGGTCGGTGGCGACGAGCTCATCGAGAAGGTCGCCGCGGGCTACACCGACTTCGACTCGGCCGTCGCCACGCCCGACCTCATGGGCAAGGTCGGTCGTCTGGGCAAGGTGCTGGGCCCGCGTGGCCTCATGCCGAACCCCAAGACCGGCACCGTGACGATGGACGTCGCCAAGGCCGTGTCCGAGATCAAGGGCGGCAAGATCGAGTTCCGCGTCGACAAGCACTCGAACCTGCACTTCATCATCGGCAAGGCGTCGTTCCCCGACGTCTCGCTGGTCGAGAACTACGCCGCCGCGCTGGACGAGGTGCTCCGCCTCAAGCCGGCGTCGTCGAAGGGCCGGTACATCACCAAGGCCTTCGTCACCACGACGATGGGCCCGAGCATCCCGCTCGACCAGAACAAGACGCGCAACCTCACGGCCGAGGACGACGAGTCCTGACCTGACGCACGTGTGACGAGGGCCCGGCAGCGAGCGCTGCCGGGCCCTCGTGCGTCCGGGCGGTGGCGTGGGCTCGTCGCGCCACCGGCGCCGAGCAGGCAGGTCACGGGTGGCCGTGGACCTGTGCCGGAGCCGGCGCCATCGGTGGCTC